>NZ_JBMPPH010000016.1:0-76528 GCF_049340285.1 Undibacterium sp. SXout20W
GCGATTTGAAGCCATCAGTGAAGGAGATATTTTATGGGCGATGAACAGCTTAAATCATCGTCCCAGAAAATGTCTCGGCTTCAAAACGCCGCACCAAGTATTTATGAAGCAGTTACAATCGCATCAATATGTGGTTGCACTTCGAAATTGAATCCGCCAATTTAAATCAAGTGAAATCAAGTTAAATTCATTAAATTTAGCCTCTTAAAGCGATAAATAACGGTCAGGTCTCAGCAGAGCTGGCCGTTTTGCTTTAGGCTTGAGGCTAAGTTTTAATGTCTGATACCAGTTTTATAGATTAAAGAATTCCCGTCCGTAATGGCGACCATTATTATTAGAATCGGAGAAAGCTTGTCATGTCATCCACTCATACCATTCAGCAATTAAATTTAAAAGATGCCTCATTATTGCGCCACGCCGCCTATGTCAATGGTGAGTGGCTAACGACAGAGACACGTTTTGACGTTACCAATCCTTCTACCCATGAACGTCTGGCGCGGGTTGCTAACGTGACAGAAGAAGATACCCAACTTGCGATCACGTCTGCGCACGCTGCATTTCCGGCATGGTCAGCTAAAACTGGCAAGGAACGTGCAACTTTATTGCGAGCCTGGTTTAATTTAATGATGGCGCATGCGGACGATTTGGCTGCCATTATGACGGCGGAACAAGGCAAACCCTTAGCGGAGGCCAAAGGCGAAGTAGTCTACGGCGCCAGCTTTTTGGAATGGTTTGCCGAAGAAGCGAAGCGCGTCTCAGGTGATGTAATGGCGTCGACCTGGACGGATAAACGTATCGTTGTCCTTAAACAAGCGATTGGTGTTTGTGCTGCGATCACACCGTGGAATTTCCCAATTGCCATGATTACTCGCAAGGTCGCACCAGCATTAGCTGCTGGCTGCACCATCGTGATTAAACCAGCCGAACAAACGCCACTATCAGCGTTGGCAATGGTTGAGTTAGCGCACCGTGCTGGTATTCCTGCTGGCGTCATCAATGTGCTGACTGCTGATGCTGACCGTTCTATCGCCGTCGGCAAAGTTTTGTGTGACAGTCCGGTCGTACGTCACTTGTCTTTTACGGGCTCAACACCAGTGGGGCGGATTTTGATGCGCCAGTCAGCACCGACCATCAAAAAATTAGCCCTGGAATTGGGTGGACACGCGCCATTTATTGTTTTTGAAGATGCCGATCTGGATGCTGCAGTCGAAGGCGCATTGTTATCAAAATTCCGAAATGCAGGACAGACGTGTGTCTGTACCAATCGATTTTATGTTCATGCATCGATTTACGATCAGTTTGTTGAGAAACTGGCGGCGGGGGCCCAAAAAATTCAGGTGGGAGATGGTTTCGCCTCGGGCATTCAGCAAGGACCTATGATCGATGCCCAGGCCATCGATAAAGTGACGGAACATGTTGCAGATGCCAGGGCAAAAGGTGCGCGATTAGTCACTGGTGGCAAACAACACGCCGCTGGTGAGTTATTTTATGAACCAACCGTGCTCTCTGATGTCACACCAGCCATGCTCATTATGCAAGAAGAAACCTTTGGCCCCGTTGCTGCGGTGGTTAAATTTACGTCTGAAGAAGAAGTCATTGCAGCGGCAAATGACACAGAATTTGGGTTGGCGTCGTACTTTTATTCACGCGATATCGGTCGTGTCTGGCGCGTGGCAGAAAAATTGGAATACGGCATGGTCGGTATCAACACGGGGCTGATGTCCAATGAGGTAGCGCCTTTTGGCGGCGTCAAACAATCCGGATTGGGCCGCGAAGGCTCCAAATATGGCATGGATGAATACCTGGAAATGAAATACCTGTGTCTTGGTGGTATGTGAGTCTGCAAACGTGTAATCCCATCGTTTGTAGTGCTTTCTTTGTGTACCTGTACCCGTACCTGTATGGGGCCTCATTGCAACCTGTTTTAAGCTGGAATCTATCGTCGATATCCTATTTTGTTTCGCAATAACTGCGAAAGCAAAAAAGGCAATGTCAATGCCAACTTGTATTCAGATCGTCATAGCATTAAGCATTTGGGCGGAATCTACTCCGCCCTGTTTTTTTGAATGAATTGCCATTTATGCGCTCGAATATCAAACTTAGTAATGCCGGCTTAGCTACTTTGCTTGCCGCTTTGGCCATGTTGGGGCCGTTTTCAATCGATACCTACCTTCCAGCGTTTCCTAATATTCAGGCCACCCTGCAAGCGAGTTCCTTACAGGTGCAGCAGACCCTTACCGCCTACATGCTCTCTTTTGCCGCAATGACGTTGTGGCATGGTGCTCTCTCTGATTCGTTTGGGCGTAGAAACGTGATTTTAGTGGCGCTCATGGTTTTCGCGGTTGCAAGTTTCGGTTGCGCCTCGGCCCACAGCATTCATTACTTGTGGGGATTTCGCATTTTGCAAGGTGTCTCGGCAGGGGCAGGTATGGTGATCGGTCGCGCGATCATTCGCGATCTGTATGCCGGTGCGCCCGCCGAACGATTATTGTCGATGGTCACCATGATTTTTTCGATTGCTCCCGCGATCGCGCCGATTTTGGGCGGCTGGATTGTCGGATTCTCAACGTGGCGCGGTATCTTTTTGTTGTTATTTGCATACACATTGTTACTTTTTGTCGCGTGTTACAAATTCCTTCCGGAATCACTTCCGCATGAAAAAAGGCAAGAGTTTAGTCCGGAATTTCTGTGGGCTAGTTATTTGAAAGTCTTCAAATCACCGTTGTTTCACCTAAAATCCGGCACGATTGCCTTTAATTTTGCTGGGCTATTTTTATATATTTCCTCCGCACCAGTGTTTATTACACAACATCTCAAGTTGCATGCGGACCAGTTTGGATGGCAGTTTGTGCCGTCTGTGGGTGGTATTTTTCTGGGGGCCTTAGCTGCCAATCGTTTGGCCGGAAAAATCAGCGTCTGGAAGCAAGTGAGCATAGGGTTTTGCTTTTTGTTTGGTGCCGCTTTGTTTAACGTTGTATTTAATTTTCTGTCCGCTCCCATCCTATTTTGGTCTGTAATGCCATTGTTTTTTTATACGTTTGGCATGTCCTTAGTCGCACCAGGTGCGACTTTGCAGGTACTCGATTTGTTTCCTGATATTCGTGGAATCGTCGCCTCCTGCCAGTCAGCGACTGTCACTTTATTGGGTGCTGTCATCGCTGGGATCGTCTCGCCTGCTTTAGACCAGTCTGCCCTGCATCTCGCTCTTGGGCAGTTTGGTTGCGTGATTATTGCCGCAATATTGTGGTACACCGGAAGGGCGTATTGGCGCTCAATGACTGCGCAAACACAAAGTGCCTGGGAAACAATAGGTTGAAGCGAACTTGTCTACGGCATTGCTTATATAGAAATAATAAAAAACTATTTAGTCGACGTCTTGAAAGCGAGTAAATTCTCCCTATATTGGTTGTGCTGTGCAGCAAAGTTAAAATTTGCCTATAATGTCGGCTTAATTCGCAATAACCAGATGTTTGTTTTATTGAACTTACTGCGGATTATTGTGTCTTTAATTTGCAACGATTTGTAAGACCTTGTTTTTAAAGTAGTCTGATTTCATCAAAATGTCATTTTCAGCAGGTATCGTGGCATTTGTCATTGAGTTTATGTTCGATTCAAGGCTTTAAACAGACCTGCAATTCAGTTTTTTGCCGCAAATATTGTTGTGCAGCAGCAAAAAAATTAACATTCATTTTTGGATACTAGACAATGAAAAAATCATTACTCGCACTTGCTCTGATGAGTGCTTTCTCCGGTGCGGCATTCGCGCAATCTTCAGTAACTATCTACGGTATCGTTGACGTCGGCGTTCAAGGCCTGAGCAACGGCTCTGGCAAACAAGCTAAAGTTGAAAGCGGCCAAGAATCTGGTTCCCGTTTGGGTTTCAAAGGTACTGAAGATCTGGGCGGCGGTTTGAAAGCTAACTTCGTATTGGAACAAGGTATCCTGGTTGATACTGGTGCATCCGATCAAGGTGGACTGACATTCGGTCGTCGTTCTTTCGTTGGTTTGTCTGGTGATTTCGGTACAGTGAACCTGGGCCGTGACAAAACACCAACGTTCCAATTGTTTGATAACTTTGACCCGTTTGGTTCAGGTTTGATCAACAGCGGTGGCGGTTTGAAAGCAATCTACTTCATCGGTGGTAAGTCGACTACATCAGCAGCAGCATCCACTGCTAACACAACTGGCCGTGATGGCAACGCTGTTTACTACTACACACCAGCAACTTTGGGTGGTTTCTACGCTGTTGGTGAATACGCTGCTGGCGAAGTTGTAGGCAATAATTCCGCTGGCCGTTCTTTGGGCGCGACTTTCGGTTACAAAGCTGATGGCTTGGACATCGCTTACAACTATGTAAAAGACAATGCTTACTCCGCAACATTGGGCGTAAATGGTATCAAAGCTAACACCATCGCTGTTAACTACGATTTCGGTGTAGCTAAGCCAGTATTTATCTACCAAAAGAAATCTGATGACGCTGGCGTAAGCACTAAGTACATGACTGTGGGTGTAACTGCTCCAGTTGATGCAGCTGGTAAAGTTGTTGCTACTTTCACTAAAGTAACTGATGACACAGTAAAAGCTGGCTCCGCAATCGGTTCTGCTAAACAGTTCGCTGTTGGCTACCAATATGCATTGTCCAAGCGTACTGATTTGTACACTGCATATGCTCGTACAAACCAAGATGCAAAATCTGCAATCGTTGGCTCTACAGCTGGCGCAAACATCAACGAAATCACTGCTGGCGTTCGTCACCAGTTCTAATTGATTTCAGGCTTTTGCCTGAAGCCATAGTTGATCAAAAAGAGTGGTCTGTTGACCGCTCTTTTTTTTTATAAAAATAACGTGAATAGAGGCGTTAACTTGATGCGACATAAAACCTGACGATTATTCGCGACCGAGCGGGGTTTGATTTGTTACAATGATTGAACGTTCAATTTAACAGGTGGCAATCATGAAAAAATCATTGAAATTCGGCGCGGGAATTTTCTCTGGCGCACTTGTTATTTTGCTTGCAGGAATAGTCCATGCACAAACGACCGTCACCCCTCCGAAGACTGAACTCACGCCGCCGCCTCCACCACCTCGATTAGAGGTATTAGAAGAGGGACCTTCTGCCGCTGATTTGAAGGGTGCAAAGCAGGAACAAAGAAATCAAACCAAAGAGATTCGTGATAATTCAGGTAAAGTTACCGAGGTGCAAGTCCAATCCGGTGGCAGTAACTATGTACTGAAAGCGGATCCAGAAATTGGTAATGCCCCGCATGGCACCGCGCAGGGTACGACAAACCGCCCTGCGCAATGGAATATTATGCAATGGGGTGGAAAAAAAGAGAGCAAAGAAGCTGAGCCTTTGCCTGTATTGCCGCCCGCACCAACCCAAGCTGTATCAGCGAGTGCTTCCGATAAATAAACGATTTCAGCATTTTTTACTAAATAAGAATAATGGCAGTTTTTACACCAGTTACCCTGGATGATCTGGGCTCGTGGATGCTTCAATTTCCGTTAGGAAAAGCACTCGCGGTTAAAGGGATCGCATCCGGCATCGAAAATAGTAATTTCTTTATCACGACAGAGGCCGGTGAATACGTTCTGACGATTTTTGAAAATCTGAATTTTGAACAGTTGCCATTCTATTTGAAACTCATGCGCCATCTCGCCGACCACGGTGTTTTGGTGCCAGCGCCTGTGCCTAATGCCGAGGGCGAATTAGTCGTTGCTTTGCATGGCAAACCAGCCGCAATCGTTAGTAAGCTTGAGGGGAGTTCTCAAATGTCCCCACTGCCTTCCCATTGCGCTGAGGTTGGTGCAATGCTTGCACGTATGCATATTGCTGCGCAAGATTTCCCTTTGCAACAAGCAAATCTGCGCTCTCTGGATTGGTGGCATGAGACGACACCCAAGGTGTTACCTTTTATTTCCGATGAGCTACAACATTTATTGCGAGCGGAGGTGCATTTCCAAGACGCGTTTGATAGCACAGCAATTTATCGCGCGTTACCTCGCGGGCCTATTCACGCAGATTTATTTAGAAACAACGTCATGTTTGTCGGTGAGCAGTTGACCGGTTTTTTTGATTTTTATTTTGCCGGGTGTGACACGTGGATTTTTGATGTGGCGGTGACGGTCAATGATTGGTGTATTGATGTTGCCACAGGTGAATTAGATGTCGACAGAGTTAACGCGTTGATCAATGCCTATCACCGTGTACGTCCTTTTACTAAAGATGAAGGTGTTGCATGGCAACCCATGCTGCGTGCTGCTGCATTGCGTTTTTGGTTATCTCGCTTGTATGATTATTATCAGCCACGCGATGCAGAAATGTTGACACCGCACGATCCGGCCCATTTTGAGCGGATTTTACGCTTGCGTGAGTCATTACCTGTTCCTCACTTACCAACAAATTTATGAATCCAGTGATGCCAATAGCGGGCTGGCTTTGGGTTAAACGTGGCTTTTTCCTGTTTCGCCAACAGCCAGCAGAGATGCTGACATTGTTTTTTTCCTACATGTTTATCGTGATGGGAATAGGGCTGATTCCTAAAGCGGGTGAATTCTTGCCATTGCTGCTGATCCCTGTGTTTAGCATGAGTTTTATGCAAGCTTGTGACCAGATCGAAAATGGCGTCAAGGTCTATCCCAACCTGTTGATGCTTGGTTTTAGGTCTGAAGCGTTTGGTCGCCTACTTGCCTTGGGGGCGCTCTATGTTATAGCGATTGCCTTAGCAATTTTTGTTTCCAGCTGGGTTGATGGTGGTGCGTTATTTGATTTTCTTTCAACGCAGAAGCCAGTTGATCCTGAAGCGCCGCCAGACAGCAGACTTTTTTCAGGGATACTGGTGGCTGCACTAATATACATGCCCGCATTGATGGCTTTTTGGTTTGCAGCACCATTGATAATGTGGAAAAAAATGTCAGTAGGAAAGGCGATTTTCTACAGTTTTTTTACGGTAAAACGTGCGGGAAAAGCATTCTTACTTTATGCCGCTGCATGGATGTTGATTGCAGGTATTTTACCGGCCTTAATCAGTGTCCTCGTTGCCGTCATCATCGGTGACGCTGTCTTTGTAATGCTGGCGATGCTGCCCATATCAGCGCTGTTGACGACCATTTTGTATTGTTCGTTTTATCCGACTTACCGAGACATTTTTGGTAAGCCGGAGATTAAAACGCAAGCCTGAAATGGCCTGACTTAGTATAACTAAGTTTTAAATAACCAAAAAAGCCGCCTTAAAAATAGCTGTGAAAAGCAGCCTGAAAGATTCATGTTCCAATCAACTCAGGATTCATGCCCAGATGCTAGTTCATCAGTGAGATCGTCGATGATGTCAAAACTGTGCGTGATTACCGCCGTTTTTTCTAACATGATTGATGCGGAGCAATATTTTTCGTGGGATAGTTTAATAGCCCGTTCTACCATCGCCGGTTTTAACTGACGACCGCGAACTGTGAAATGAAAATGAATTGCCGTGAATATTTTTGGCTCGGTTTCTGCGCGTTCAGCTTTGAGAGTGACGTCACATCCACGCACGTCCTGTTTACCTTTGCGTAAGATCAGCACGACGTCATAGGCAGTGCATCCACCCGTACCCAACAAGACCATTTCCATTGGACGTGGTGCCCGGTTATGTCCTCCGCCTTCCGGCGCGCCATCCATCAAGACAGCATGGCCAGATCCAGTCTCAGCGAGAAATGACATGCCGGATGATCCTGTCCAGCGAACGGTTGTTTCCATGTTGCTTTTCCTTGTGTTGATGATGTTGTTAATTAGTGCCAGATGATTGCAAGAAGATTGCCAGATCATTCCTAAATCAAATTGTACTGTATTCAACCTTAGATGGCTTAAGCCTGGCTTGTCCCTTGGTGCAAGGTATTTGGGTGTGGGGTTGCTCACAACTGAAAAAAACAGGGCGTAAAACCATATTTAGAAGGAATCTTCACACATTTAGTTGAATTTTTCTTGCACTGCACAATTTCTTGTCCTATTATTGACTCATCGGTTAGTTATTACTTCTAAGCAGTCCCAGATGTATTTTCTACCAAGCAATTGTCTCCTCCACCTACTCCTTTGGTGGATTCAGCCCGAAGCAAGTTCTTCGGGCTTTTTTTTGTCCATTGACGAAAAAATCACGGTCTACAGAATTTCTCTGCCTAAAATTTAAACAGTTCTTGCACTAAGTCTTTGAAAACCTTATAATTTCCGATTCTCGATTTGCCTGAGCGAGAAATTAACAAGGGAGAGTCTGCCAAAACATGGGTAGAACCACCGCACAAAGGCGTATTTAACTTTTTAGGATTCAACATGAAAACCTTTTCCGCTAAGGGCCATGAGGTTCAGCGCGACTGGTTCGTGATTGACGCGACAGATAAAGTACTCGGACGTGTTGCCAGCGAAGTGGCACTCCGTTTACGCGGCAAACATAAACCAGAATTTACTCCGCACGTTGACACGGGCGATTTCATCGTCGTAGTGAATGCAGGTAAACTGCGCGTGACAGGCACTAAAGCTCTGAACAAAACATACTACCGTCACACTGGTTATCCAGGCGGTATCTATGAAACAAATTTCACGAAAATGCAAGCGCGTTTTCCAGGTCGTGCACTCGAGAAAGCTGTTAAGGGCATGTTGCCTAAAGGCCCACTCGGCTATGCAATGATCAAGAAGCTGAAAGTGTATGCAGATGCAACGCATCCGCACGCAGCACAGCAACCACAAGTACTCGACATCTAAGGATTAGCCATGATCGGTAATTACAACTACGGAACTGGCCGTCGCAAGAGCGCAGTTGCTCGCGTATTCCTGAAGTCCGGCAGCGGCAAGATCGTTGTGAACGGCAAACCAGCAAACGAATATTTTTCTCGTGAAACTGGCCTGATGGTTATCCGTCAACCATTGGAATTAACTAACAATCTCGAAACATTCGATATTATGGTTAACGTCCACGGCGGCGGCGAATCTGGTCAATCTGGTGCGGTTCGTCACGGTATCACTCGTGCACTGATCGACTACGATGCAACTTTGAAATCTGAGCTGTCAAAAGCTGGTTTCGTTACACGTGATGCACGTGAAGTTGAACGTAAAAAAGTTGGTCTGCGCAAAGCTCGTCGCGCAAAGCAATTCTCCAAGCGTTAATTTTTTTCGCTCGGTCAAAAAAGCCGTCCTTTGGGCGGCTTTTTTGCGTTATTAAATCTAAAATACGTTTGCAAAACGCCAGCTGTGGCGCTTTCACACTTGGGTATACTTTACGTAAGATCTTTAGCGCCATTTTCTGGTCAGACAATTTTGTCTAAGACTTGATCCCATAGGACAAGAACAGGAAGTCTGCTGTTAGAATAGTGAAAAATTTAATCCAAGGAAACAAAATGATTAAAGTAGGTATCGTAGGTGGAACAGGATATACCGGCGTTGAATTGTTGCGTATTTTGGCGACGCATCCTGGCGTCAGGTTGACGGCCATTACGTCGCGTAAAGAAGATGGTTTGCCAGTCGCTGATATGTACCCATCTTTGCGAGGCAAGGTTGATTTGGCATTTTCAGCGCCAGATAAAGCTAATCTGACTGAATGTGATGTGGTGTTTTTCGCAACGCCGCATGGTGTGGCAATGGCGCAAGCACCAGAGTTGTTGGCTGCAGGCGTTAAAGTGATTGATTTGGCCGCCGATTTTCGTCTTAAAGATGTTACTCAATTTGAAAAATGGTATGGGATTCCTCATACCTGTACCGACGTATTGGCGGAGGCTGTCTATGGTTTGCCTGAACTCAATCGTGATGCCATTAAAACTGCCCGCGTCATTGGTAACCCAGGCTGCTACCCGACGACGATGCAGCTTGGCTATGCACCATTGTTAAGAGCCGGTGTCATAGACGCCAGCAGCTTGATCGCCGATTGTAAATCCGGTGTTTCCGGTGCAGGCCGGAAAGCGGAGATAGGTATTTTGTTTTCGGAAACTAGCGATAGTTTTAAAGCATATGCTGTCTCAGGACACCGGCATACACCTGAAACGACGGAACAATTAAAGCGCTTAACAAAACAAGATGTTGAACTTTTATTCACGCCGCATTTAGTTCCTATGATACGTGGCATGCATTCGACTTTGTACGCACGCTTAAATATTGAAATCAGCAATGAGGAGTTACAAGCCTTATTTGTGAACGCTTATAAAGATGAGTCCTTTGTTGACGTGATGCCGTTTGGATCGCATCCTGAAACGCGCTCTACGCGTGCCTCCAATATGCTGCGTCTGGCATTACATCGTCCAAATAATGGTAAGACTGTGATTGTTCTTGTGGTTCAGGACAACCTTGTCAAAGGTGCTTCAGGTCAGGCTGTGCAGTGTATGAATCTGATGTTTGGTCTGGATGAAACAACTGGTCTACATCACGTCCCGGTATTGCCTTAATTAACCATGGCAAAATCACGCACGACACATCGGCGCTATCTGGCGCCAAAGATGACAATTTCGCACTCGTGGCCTTGGCATATTAAGTTGGGAATTGCCGCTTTGGTGCTCGTCTTGGTTTCAGTACTTGCCTGGTGGACCTATGATTTAGGGCGCAGCTTTGCTTTTGGTGCGCGCTTTAACAAGGATCAAGTGCATGATTTGCAAGATAAAATTGAGAAATTAACAACGGAGCGAGATAAATTACAGCTTGATGCCAATACCATCGAAAGTAAGTTGAATATCGACCATGCCATGCAGAAGCAATTGGCCGAACAAGTCAAAACCCTGACGGCTGAAAATCAAAAACTAAAAGATGATCTGGCGTTTTTTGAAGGCTTAATGCCATCGGGAACAGGTACGGATGGCATTAGCGTTCAAAATTTAAAAGTCGAGTTGCAAGGACCGGGACAACTGCGATATCGCGCACTGGTGATGCAAGGAGTCAAAAATACCAAAGACTTTGAAGGAGAGCTGCAATTTTTTGTCAACTTGGTGCAAGCTGGTAAACCTGTTACGATGCAGTTCCCCGATCCAAAATCGGGGGAAGCTGGTAAATTGAAATTGTCGTTTAAACATTACCAGCGGCTGGAAGGTGTGATTACGCTTCCAGATGGCGCGACAGCTAAAAACGTGCAGGTCAAAGTGCTTGACCGCGGCATAGTTCGAGCGCAGCAGGCTGTTAATTTATAAACTTTTTCAAAAGTGTCTTTGCGTTGTTGATATACATGCTTGATATCAGTGCTGGCATTTTGAACTCTTCCTGCAGAAGGAACATTTCATGTTTAACCGAAAAGCAAAAAATACGATAGACAGTTTAATTGGTGCGTCGACGAAAATTGAAGGGGATCTACACTTTAAGGGCGGTCTTCGTATTGATGGACATATCCAGGGTAATGTGATTGCCGACACCGTTTCTTCCAGCATGTTGGTCATTTCCGAGCAAGCCATCATCGACGGCGAAGTCCGTGCCGCGCATGTGGTTGTGAATGGTCAAATTAATGGTCCAGTGTTCTCGACGGAACTGTTGGAATTGCAACCCAAAGCAAGAATTTCAGGCGATGTGCACTACAAAACTTTAGAAATGTTAAGTGGTGCGTTAGTCTCAGGAAAGTTGACACACGATGTGTTGCCAGAGCCCGCGTTATTAACGCTGGCCGCGTCCAATGCATAGTTTTGCAGTCAGGACTATAATGGCAGTATCTTAGATTGAAGGAGCAAGAAATGAATGCCGTTGCCGAAATGCCAGCACCGATTGTTTTTACCGAAAGCGCTGCCTCTAAAGTTGCGCAATTGATTGAAGAAGAAGGTAATCCAGACCTGAAATTGCGCGTTTTCGTGCAGGGTGGTGGTTGCTCAGGTTTTCAATACGGTTTTACTTTCGACGAAATCACCAATGAAGATGATACGACCATGACAAAAAATGGCGTGCATTTGCTGATTGACTCTATGAGCTACCAGTATCTGGTGGGCGCAGAGATTGACTACAAAGACGACCTCGAAGGCGCGCAGTTTGTGATTAAAAATCCTAATGCCACTACAACTTGTGGTTGCGGCTCTTCTTTCTCAGTCTGAATCTGGTTAGAAATAGTAAAAAAGGACGCCCTGGCGTCCTTTTTTTTATGCGTTGAAAACAATTCAGTGAAGTTGAGGCAAACTATTCATCCCAAAGGTAATTAAAGCTGATTACACTGGAATAAAATAAATAAAAGGTGTCGGTATGGAGCAGATAAGTTCAGATCAGATTTTCGTCAATCGCCAACGAGATGTTGCCCGTGCACTGCGACAAGTGTTGCCAGCGCACTGTGTCTTGCATGATGAAGAGGATGTCAGACCCTACGAATGCGATGGATTAGCCGCATTTCGACAATTGCCTATGGTAGTTTGCTTGCCAGAAAATGAGGCGCAAATTGTCGCAGTGATGGAAGTCTGCCGCCGTTTGCAAGTACCGATTGTGCCTCGTGGAGCTGGCACAGGTTTATCCGGTGGCGCGATGCCGATTGCAGATGGTTTAGTGCTATCGACTGCCAAGCTCAATAAAATTTTGAAAGTGGATGCCTATTCACGAACTGCCGTAGTACAACCAGGCGTGCGCAATCTGGCGATTTCTGATGCCGTTTCACCGTTGAATCTCTATTACGCACCAGATCCTTCCTCGCAAATCGCATGCACAATTGGCGGTAACGTCGCCGAAAACTCTGGTGGCGTTCATTGCCTCAAATATGGGCTCACCGTGCACAATGTGTTGCGCGCACGCGTAGTGACAATTGAGGGCGACGTCATTGAGCTGGGTAGTGAAGCACTGGATGCGCCGGGTCTCGATTTATTGTCCGTCTTTATCGGCTCAGAAGGCATGCTAGGCATTGTGACTGAAGTGACTGTCAAACTGATTCCGAAACCACAAACAGCGCGGGTCATTATGGCATCGTTCGATGATGTGGTTAAGGGCGGCAATGCCGTCGCCAACGTCATTGCGGCCGGTATTATTCCTGCCGGTCTGGAAATGATGGATAAGACCTCTTCAAGAATGGTAGAACCCTTCGTTAAAGCGGGCTATGACATCGATGCCGAGGCGATATTGTTGTGCGAGTCTGACGGCACACATGAAGAAGTCGAAGAAGAAATCTCTCGTATGACCGCTGTCCTTGAGCAAGCGGGTGCCACGGCGATCGCGGTATCTCAGAGTGATGCGGAACGCCTACGCTTTTGGTCTGGGCGTAAAAATGCTTTTCCTGCTGCAGGTCGGATTTCACCGGATTATTACTGTATGGACGGTACCATTCCACGCAAACGACTGGCGGAAGTACTGATCGGTATTACGCAAATGGAAACCAAATATGGCCTACGCTGCGCCAACGTATTTCATGCTGGCGACGGTAATCTTCATCCACTGATTATGTTTGATGCCAATCAGCCAGGTGAGTTTCATCGTGCAGAGGCATTTGGTGCGGAAATTCTGGAACTCTGTGTGGCTGTTGGTGGCACGATTACGGGTGAACATGGCGTCGGTATAGAAAAAATTAATTCGATGTGTGTACAGTTTTCTCGCGAAGAACTGGACGCTTTTTTTGCCGTGAAACATGCGTTCGATACCTATTCGCTGTTAAATCCTGACAAGGCGATACCAAGCTTACACCGCTGCGCGGAATATGGCCGCATGCATGTCAAACAAGGTCGCCTGGCATTCCCGGATTTACCGCGTTTTTAACATTCCTATCTGATAAACAGATATTTGATGAATAGTGATATGACAACAATATTGCAAAGTTTTCGCGAACAAATTCTGCACGCTGCGGAGCAAGGAAATGCAGTGCAAATCCGCGGTGGTGGAACTAAAACCTGGTACGGTCAACAGCCGGAAGGCGAAGTGCTCGATACCCGTGCATACAGTGGAATTCTGGCCTATGAACCAACAGAACTCGTCTTAACGGCGCGCTGTGGCACACCTTTATCTGACATTGAAACTTTGCTGGCGGAACAAAATCAGATGCTCGCTTTTGAACCGCCTCATTTTGGCGCTGAAGCCACTTTGGGAGGGATGTTGTCGTCTGGCCTGTCTGGGCCACGACGGCCCTACGTCGGCGCAGTACGTGATTTTGTGCTTGGTGCGACCTTGATGGATGGCAAAGGGCAGGTACTCGAATTTGGTGGGCAAGTCATGAAAAACGTGGCAGGTTACGATGTGTCACGTTTGTTGGCTGGCGCAATGGGAAGCTTGGGGTTGATCTTGAATATTTCGGTCAAAGTGTTGCCACGCCCATTCGCTGAAACAACATTAGTCTTTGCATTATCGGAGGCTGACGCGATTAAAAAAATGAATCAATGGGCAGGACAAGCATTGCCAATTTCAGGCAGCAGTTGGCATGTTGGACGTTTGATGTTGCGACTATCCGGTGCGGAAGCCGCCGTGCGTTCAGCAAAACAAGTGTTGGGTGGCGAAGAAATGAATGATGCCGGAACGTACTGGCATTCTTTGCGCGAGCAGACACAGGATTTTTTTTCGCAGGATGAGGAGCATGGTTTATGGCGCCTGTCGGTACCTGCGACAACGTCTGCTCTTCCATTGACAGGAAAATCATTGATAGAGTGGGGCGGTGCACAGCGCTGGTTGTTTAGTGATGAGACGCCAGCGACCATTCGCGCTGCTGCAGTCGCCGCAGGAGGACATGCGACCTTATTTCGAGGCGGTGATAAAAACACGGATGTTTTTACTCCACTCTCGACGCCACTGCTCAATATTCATCAACGTCTCAAAGATGCGTTTGATCCTGCTGGGATCTTCAATCCTGGCCGTTTGTACAAGGACTTTTAATTCGCTATGCAAACTAATCTCGCTGATTTTATTAAAGACACACGTGCTGGCCAGGAGGCCGACGACATATTGCGTAAATGTGTGCATTGCGGCTTCTGTACGGCAACTTGTCCTACCTATCAATTGTTGGGTGACGAGCTAGATGGGCCACGTGGCCGCATTTATCTGATTAAGCAAGTGCTGGAAGGCAAACCAGCGACAGAAAAAACGCAGCAACATCTGGATCGTTGTCTGACGTGTCGAAATTGCGAGTCGACTTGCCCATCGGGTGTTCAATACGGTCGTCTGCTGGATATTGGTCGACAAGTGGTTGAACAACAAGTTGGTCGGTCAATGTCTCAAACATTGGTACGTGAAACTTTAAAGGCGGTGTTGCCACGGCCTTGGATCTTTCAGCCTGCAATGCGACTTGGACAAACATTACGTCCTTTGCTGCCAAAGGCATTGAAAAATAAAGTTCCGGTTCGTCATGAATCTGGCACTTGGGCGAAAACGACGCACTCGCGCAAAATGTTGTTACTCGATGGTTGTGTGCAGCCAACGATGTCCCCCAATATTAATGCCGCGACGTCACGTGTACTTAGCAGTCTTGGCGTTGAGTTGATCGTTGCCCCAAAAGCAGGCTGTTGCGGTGCGATACGTCATCATTTGAATGATCAGGAAGCGGCTCTCAACGATATGCGTAATAACATCGATGCATGGTGGCCGTTGGTAGAAGCAGGCGCAGAGGCGATTGTGATGACAGCTTCGGGCTGTGGCGTGACGGTCAAAGAATATGGTCACATGTTGGCACATGATTCCGATTACGCACAAAAAGCGGAGCGTATTTCTGCGTTGACCCGCGATTTGAGTGAAATCTTGCCAGCGTTTGAGCAACAATTAGTCGAAAAGCTCAAAGGGAAAATTGCGCAACGCATCGTTTGGCATCCGCCTTGCACTTTACAGCATGGACAGCAAATTCGCGGTAAAGTCGAAGGCTTATTGAAGTCGATTGGCGTCGATGTTCAGTTGTGTGCTGATAGCCATTTATGTTGTGGTTCTGCCGGTACTTATTCGGTCTTGCAACCCACCTTATCCTATCAATTACGTGATAATAAATTAAAAAATTTACTCGCAAGTAAGCCCGATATGGTGGTGTCTGCCAATATCGGTTGTCTGACACATTTGCAATCGGGGACAGACACGCCGGTAAAACATTGGGTCGAGTTAATCGACAAGGCGCTGACGCATGGTTGAATACTTTTAAAGAAGGCATTCAGTAGCGATGATACGCACTTTTTCAATCTTACTGATCTTCCAATGTCTCGGTGAAGGTTTGGTCTACGCGACAGGGTTGCCGGTTCCGGGACCGGTGATCGGTATGTTGCTGCTGCTGATGTTTCTGCTCATCAGGCAAAGTGAGGCTGCGAAACTGGTGCCTGGTGTACAAACTCTATTGAGTCATTTGTCATTGCTCTTTATTCCCGCCGGCGTTGGCATCATGGTACATGGGAAAATGGTGATGGATGAATGGCTACCATTGGCAATTGCCTTAATTGTCAGTACGGCAGTTTCTATTGTGGTAACCGCAGTCTGCGTGAAATGGCTGCAAAAATGAACCATCACCTGTCTGAAGTCTGGGTATATCTCGCCGCTTCGCCTTTGTTGGGATTGACGGCGACCTTAATTGCTTATCAAATCGCTTATTTCTTGTACACCAAAAGTCGTTTTAGCCCACTGGCAAATCCGGTAGCTATTTCTGTGATACTTATTGTTACCGTTTTGCTCGGTACGCATACACCCTATCAAACGTACTTTGCCGGCGCACAGTTTGTCCATTTTTTGCTGGGACCTGCGACTGTTGCCTTAGCGGTTCCTTTATATCAACAAATGAATAAGCTCCGCTCTCAGTGGAAAGCATTTCTGGTCGGCGCTGTTTTAGGAAGTGCGTCGGCCATTGCGACAGCAATGCTGATAGCAAGTGCACTTGGCGCTTCTAGAGTTACGGTTCTCTCCTTGGCATCTAAGTCAGTGACGATGGCAATTGCGATGGGCGTCAGCGAAAAGGTCGGTGGGTTGCCTTCGCTGACTGCAGCGTTGGTGATGCTCACGGGGATTATTGGCGCGATGATGGCATCAGGCGTATTGAATTTGCTACGCATTAAAGATGATGCAATACGCGGTTTTGCATTGGGTGTCAGCGCGCATGGCATTGGTACTGCCCGGGCATTTCAGATCAACGAACAAATGGGTGCATTTGCCGGGTTGGCGATGGGATTGTCTGGTCTACTGACAGCGATATGCTTACCCTTCGCTTTACGACTGCTTGGGGTCATTTAATATCGCTGTGAGGTGATTAAACTTTACTCAGCCAGCAGTTTGGTCACGTCTGAAATCAAATCTGATGGTGTCGTTTGCGGTGCGTAGCGACCATATACAGAGCCATCTTTTTTGATTAAGAATTTGGTGAAATTCCATTTGATGGCCTTAGTGCCCATCAAACCAGGTGCTTCATTTTTCAGGTGCGTGAAAAACGGATGAGCATCATCGCCATTGACATCTACTTTTTCGAATAGCGGAAAAGTCACACCATAATTTTTTTCGCAAAAACTACCAATTTCGTCTGCCGTACCAGGCTCTTGATGTCCGAATTGATTACATGGGAAACCAAGCACTACCACGCCCTTATCTTTAAACTGCTGGTAGATTTCTTCGAGTCCTTTGTATTGGGGCGTAAACCCGCATTTACTCGCTGTATTGACAACCAATACAACTTGTCCGAGATACTGCTTCAGATCAACGGCGTGGCCTTGTAAATTATTAGCATTGAAATCGAGTGCATTCATGGTCAGAGTATCCCTAAGTGATTGGTTCCAGCGGTCAGATCGCGGTCTTTTGCATCTTTTCCTTGAAGCATAATTGCCAGCCGCAATTCATTTACAGAATCTGCGTTACGCAAGGCATCTTCATAAGTGATCTTGTCAGCTTCATGCAGATCAAATAATGCTTGATCGAAGGTTTGCATGCCGATTTCGCGAGATTTTTTCATAATGTCTTTCATTTCATGTACTTGACCCTTAAAAATCATGTCAGAAATGAGTGGCGAATTTAATAGCACTTCAACGGCAGCGATCCTACCTTTTCTACCTTTGACTGGAATCAGTCGCTGCGAAATAACAGCCTTGAGATTGAGCGACAAATCCATCAGTAACTGTGCGCGGCGTTCTTCCGGGAAAAAGTTAATAATACGATCTAATGCCTGATTAGCGCTGTTGGCATGTAACGTCGCTAGACAGAGGTGCCCCGTTTCTGCAAATGCAACCGCAAAATCCATGGTTTCGCGATCCCGAATTTCACCAATTTGAATGACATCAGGGGCCTGCCGCAAGGAATTTTTGAGTGCAGCACCCCAGTCCGCCGTATCGATGCCGACTTCACGCTGGGTAATAATACAATTAGCATGCGGATGAACATATTCAATCGGATCTTCGATGGTAATGATATGGCCGTAACTATTTTTGTTACGGTGCCCGACCATCGCTGCCAGAGTGGTTGATTTGCCTGAGCCCGTCGATCCAACGATGATCACGAGGCCACGCTTGGTTAATGCAACCTCTTTGAGATGTTCCGGAAGACCTAAGTCTGCTAATTTTGGAATCGCCGTCGTGATCGTTCTGAGAACAAGGCCGACGCGACCTTGTTGCATAAATGCAGAAACACGGAAACGCCCCATGCCAGCCGGATTGATGGCGAAATTACATTCTTTCAACGATTCAAACTCCGCAGCTTGCTTGTCGTTCATGATGGCGCGCGCCAGATCGATCGTATGTGCTTGCGTCAGCGGCTGATTAGATACGGGTGTTACTTTTCCATCAATTTTAAACGCCGGAGGGAAATCTGCCGTAATAAATAAATCTGAGCCGTTTTTCGTTAACATGAGCCTTAAGAGGTCATGCATAAATTTGGTTGCCTGATCGCGTTCCATCTTTGTTGTCGTCCTATTTGCTTTAACTGGTCGGTAATCTAGCTAGCTATTTTTGAGCAAGGATTAGCAATGACTGCATAAATATCGCATAAATATTGCATAAATATTGCGCAATTAGCCAGGAAAATTGTCTGGTATCTTTGCCGCATTACGAGCTGTTCCTACCGAGATTACGTTGCGTCTGACCAGATCAGTCAGGTTCTGATCCAGCGTTTGCATACCCAGATTACTACCGGTTTGAATTGCAGAATACATTTGTGCGATTTTCGCTTCACGAATTAAATTTCGGATCGCTGGCGTTCCCAACATAATTTCATGGGCGGCGACACGTCCGGTGCCGTCTTTGGTTTTTAGTAAGGTCTGAGAGATGACTGCCTGCAAAGATTCAGACAACATTGAGCGCACTATTTCTTTTTCTTCAGCCGGAAAAACGTCGACGATACGATCGATGGTTTTTGCGGCGGAAGAAGTATGTAAAGTACCAAATACTAAGTGACCTGTTTCGGCCGCCGTTAAGGCTAAGCGGATGGTTTCCAGGTCCCGTAATTCACCCACCAGAATCGCATCTGGATCTTCACGCAATGCAGATTTGAGCGCATTTTGGAATGACATTGTGTGCGGTCCGACTTCACGTTGATTGATCAGACATTTTTTCGATTCGTGGACAAATTCTATTGGATCTTCGACGGTCAAAATATGGCCGTATTCATTTTCATTTAAATGATTCACCATCGCGGCAAGAGTGGTCGACTTGCCAGAGCCAGTAGGTCCAGTGACCAATACCAAACCACGCGGTTTGAGGGCCAGGTCAGCAAAAATTTTTGGCGTATTCAATTGCTCCAATGAGAGAATCTTGGAAGGAATTGTCCGCATCACGGCCGCCGGACCGCGTTCCTGGTTAAACGCATTGACACGAAAACGCGCCAGGCCAGGAATTGAGAATGAAAAATCACATTCCAGACTCTCTTCATAAGTCTTGCGCTGGGAGTCATTCATGATGTCATAAATCAATTCATGGACATCTTTGTGCTCTAACGGTGGCAAATTAATCCGGCGCACATCGCCATGAACCCGTATCATCGGTGGCAATCCAGAAGATAAGTGAAGGTCAGAAGCGTTATTCTTGACCGAGAACGCGAGAAGTTCAGAAATGTCCATTTATAATTCCGGTAATGTGTGTGTCGCAGATGACAGACGCAATGATTGCCAGTGTTTAGACTTCATTGCAAAAAGTGATCAATTTCAACGAATATTTTAGCTACTAGATTCCCTGATTATGTCCTTAATTTCCGACAACTTGCAAGCCGTACTTACTGATATTCAACGTGTTGCGCTTGATTTTGGCCGATCCCCCGAGCAAGTGTGTTTATTAGCCGTTTCTAAGACCTTTGGCGCTGATGCCGTTTTAGCGGCTGCTGAGTGCGGGCAGCGAGCTTTTGGCGAAAATTACCTGCAAGAAGCGTTGGAAAAAATTGAGCTTATTCACCGTCAGATGACGGATCTCGTGCTGGAGTGGCATTTCATAGGCCCCATACAGAGCAATAAAACCAGGCCGATCGCTGAAAATTTCGACTGGGTTCACTCGGTAGACCGCGAAAAAATAGCGCAACGACTATCTGAACAGCGCCCGTCAGAGCTGCCACCATTGAATATTTGTTTGCAAGTTAATATCAGCGGCGAAGCGAGTAAAAGTGGTGTCTTACCAAACGAGGCGGTTGCTGTGGCGCTGAAAATAGCACAACTACCCCGATTGCGCCTCAGGGGTTTAATGGCAGTTCCGGAACCAACCTCCGACGAGCAGCAGCAACGTTTAGCGTTCAGACACTTGAAGCAGCTCAATGACGAGATCATTCGCCAGGGGATTGTTTTAGATACCCTATCAATGGGAATGAGCAGCGATTTACATGCAGCCATCGCGGAGGGGAGTACGATGGTCCGCATAGGCACAGCAATTTTCGGGAGTAGAAATTATGCAAAATAAAATGAAAATCGGTTTCATTGGTGGTGGAAATATGGCAGTTGCTCTGATTAGTGGCTTGCTACAGGCAGGCATTAATGCCAAGCACATCCATGTGGTCGATGTGAACCAGGCGATGTTAGCGCGCATGGAAACAGAATTTGGTGTTGCCACGTCGCTCAGCATTGATCATCATTTGCAACAGATGGATGTCATTATACTTGCGGTGAAACCGCAACAATTACGGGATGTCGTTGGTGAACTCGCTGCTCATTTGAAAGATCAGTTATTGATTTCGATTGCGGCCGGCATACGTGCAACGGATATTTCAAGATGGTTAAATGGGTTTCCAAAAATTGTCCGGGTTATGCCAAATACACCAGCATTGATCGGCAAAGGTATTACCGGTATGTTTGCTTTACCAGACGTGAGCGAGGCAGAAAAACAGTGCGCGGATGAAATTTTACGGGCAGTTGGGTCGACTTCCTGGGTCACTGAAGAAAGACTTATTGACGTCGTTACGGCAGTTTCTGGTAGTGGACCCGCTTATGTATTTTATTTTATTGAAGCCATGCAACAAGCCGCGCAAGAACTTGGTTTAACTCATGAGCAGGGTACCCAATTTGCTATTGCAACGTTTGAAGGGGCAGCGCAACTGGCAATGCATTCGACTGAGGATGTTTCTGTACTGAGAGAGCGGGTCACTTCTAAAGGTGGAACGACCTACGCAGCACTGACCAGCCTTGACGCTGACGATGTGAAGAATGAGATTATCCGGGCGATCAAATCTGCCGCCATCAGAGCGACAGCGCTGGGTGAGGAATTTGGTCAGCAAGACTAGTAATAGCAGGAAATAATGAAGGTTTAGCGACCCATTATTTACTAAATTGACAAAAAATGAAGCTCTCCGGAAACGGATGGCTTCATTTTTTTTATCTACGGAAACAAAATGTTGCGTGATTTTCAATAAATGAGTGCTTAGCCTCTAATTTATTGAATTCAAACGATAAGAAATGCATTGATGAGATACAATGCGTTACTGTTAAAAAAATGATTTTTTACGTGATTTTTTAACGCTCTAATATGTATTGTGTTTTGCCTCATCCATAGCGAGATTCTCTCTGGTTTTTAGAGTCTGACCAGTATTTCGCACAAATTCTTTCGCCCCTTTTCAATGTTTTTTTATGGCATTTTTTGCTCAGTTCCGTAGTTATGTTAACATTTTGTTTCAATTGAATTTATTCAGAAACATATGTGATATTCAATTAAACGGGCGCCATGAAAGCGCAACGTCTTCTGTTTACGCCCATAAATACGGCCATAAGCACAGCCATAAGCACATCCATAAGCACATCCATAAATTCATCCATAAATGCCTCCGTAAAATAAATAGCGTGAGCATCTCGATTGATTGGACTTGGCTCGCTTTTTTATCATTGATCTGTACTTATTTATTTCCTGGATTAATTGGGCACGATCCATGGAAGCAAGATGAAACTTATATTTTTGGCATTATTCACCACTTACTTGAAACTGGCGATTGGATTGTTCCAACGATGGCTGGCGAGCCATTCATGGAAAAACCGCCTTTGTACTACTGGGTGGCCGCTATTTTCGCGAAAACCTTCACGCCTTGGTTAGCTTTACACGATGGCGCAAGGCTCGCAACGGGTTTATTTATGGCTGTTACTTGTGTTGCGACCGGATGGTCCGCCAGACATTGGTGGGGGCGTGGCTACGGTCGTTATGCAGTGCTGTCATTACTAGGATGCCTTGGTTTAGTTCTTCATTCGCATATGATGTTAACGGATGTACCTTTGCTGACAGGATTTGCGGTGGCAACCGCTGGATTTGTAAAAATCGATGAACATCCGCGTCTGTCTGGTGGATTGTTAGGTACCGGCGTCGGTATTGGTTTTATGGCAAAAGGGGTGTTGGCGCTTGGCGTATTTGGCTTGACAGCAGTGTTATTGCCTGTGTTTTTCAGACAGTGGCGTAAGCTGACCTATGGTAAATTTTTGATCCTGGCTTTGATCTACGCAATGCCCTGGTTATTTATCTGGCCGATTAGCCTTTATATGCGTTCGCCTGATTTGTTTATGGACTGGTTTTGGTTGAACAATGTAGGCCGCTTTTTTGGGTTTTCAGTAGCGCAACTCGGAGCACCACACACGGAGGGCTTTTGGATTACTACCTTGCCATGGTTTGCCTTTCCAGCCCTGCCATTGGCAATGTTGACCATTTGGCGTAATCGACATTCAGTATTTACATCCGCAGCGATCCAGGCTTGTGGTCTGGTATTTTTGATTATGCTGCTCGTTCTATGGCGAGCTGCCTCTGCGCGCGATAACTACGCGTTGCCTTTGTTGCTGCCGATCGCGTTAATCGCGGCACCTGCTGCACGTCATTTAGCTGCAAATTGGGATCGCACGTGGGACTGGAGTGCACGCGTGATTTTTGGTCTTGTCATTGCTTTTATCTGGACGGTATGGGCAGTTATGACGATCAATGGTTCTCCGCCAGAATGGGTTTTCTTGCTCAGACACTTACCACGTGACTTTGTACCGCATTTTGAATTTTGGCATGTGGTGACCGCAGTGGTTTTGACCTTTCTTGCTTTTGTTGGAATTGGCCAACTTTCTCGTGTTGAAGGGCGCGGTTTGGTGAGTTGGGTTGCCGGGCTTGGATTGAGTTGGATGTTGCTCTGCCAGCTTTTGCTTCCGTGGGTCGATCATGCAAAAAGTTACCGTAGCGTCTTTTCTTCGATGCAAACAGTATTAGCTGGTAATTTTGATTGTATGGCAAGTAAAGACTTAGGTGAATCAGAACGGGCCATGCTGAGATACTTTGTTGGAATTAATACTTACAGGCAAGAAAATATACCCGATGCAAGTTGTGACTTTTTATTGATTAATGGTTTTCAAAAATTACCACCAGACAATCTGCATGACAAACATTGGGAACTGGTCTGGGAGGGCGCGCGACCTGGCGATGATAATGAACGCCTATGGTTGTTTGCAGCCAAGAAAATGAATGGGCAATTGGCACTTGGTAACGGTCGCAGGCCGTTAAGATAAACTAGTCTTGGCGAGCTATTTTTTTGCGTTGGATTTGAATTGATTTATCACCGGCGCAATGACGCGCCAGATTTGCCATGTTTTGAAGGCCGTTTTTGATATTGAAGTAATACGTGCAGGTTTGATGAGCAACATGCCAGCGCCGATAGCAACTCCAAGTAAAGGGTTTTTGCGTAACTTGCCAATCACGCCACTAACAAATCGATAGCCTAATTCAGCGATATTGGCAGACTGTTTCATGTCTTGCAATTGCAAGGCAAGTACTTGTCTTTGAGCACTTATTTTAAGCAGTAGCGCTTGCCGCCGCAGTTCCAACTGATCAGGCTTGGTGGTCATGATTTTTCTACCTCAGACTGAGCGGTTGCACGTGTTCCACGCAACGCCGCGCTATCTTTTTGCAATTCAGACAAAGTGAATGAAAGCAAGCGAGGTTTTTTCGCAAATTGTTGCCGAAGCCACATGCCTAGTCCCAACGCGACGCCGAAAAAAATCGCGATCATTCCCGATATAACGACGATTCTGTGACTTTCCCAGAACAACGCTATCAGAAGCACTGCGAATAAGACCAGCGCAAAACAAGCACAAAACAAAGCGACGAGAGACCAAAGAAGAAGAGAGAAAAAACGCCCTAACTCTTCTTCAATCTCTACCGATGCCAACTCTAACCGCGTATGGACGATACCAATCGCTGTTCCGAGTAGTTGACCTAACGATTCAAAGATCGCCATTGTTACTTGTTACGGGCGATCAATAGACCTACCAGCAAGCCAACACCAGCAGCAATCCCGGCGGACTGCCATGGATTTTCTTTGACATACACGTCCGTTGCTTTTGCGGCTTCTTTAGTGCGCGTCACAACGATTTCTTCAACTCGTGCTAATTCTGCCTTCGCATTTTTGAGCGTATTTTCAAAACGCGCTTTCGCCGCTTTAAAGCCTTCACCAGATTGCTGATCAGTATTTTTGAGTAAGTCTTCCGCGTCCCGGATTACTTGATTCAGGTCATCCATCAACTTGTCATTTTGTTGTTCTGCTGAGCTCATCATTATTCCTTTAAAGTGGTTTAGCGAAACGTTCACCTTTAGTCTAGTGAAACTCGGCTTTCCAAGCTTGTCATAGATCAAAGTTAAACAATTAAAAACATGTCTGAGTAATGCTTTTTTAAAGAATCTGATTTTTACTTTAATGCATAGTCAAGCGCAATGCCAGCAAAGATTGCCGCACCTAACCAATTGTTATGCTTGAAAGCAGCAAAGCAACGTAAACGGTCACGGTCTCGTATCAAGGTGTAGTGATACAGGGCACAGATAACAGCTACCGCCATTCCAGCAAAAAACCAAGTACGTAAACCATATTGGACTGCAACCAAAGAAATCAAGCCTAAACTGACGCCGTAACATAGCATTACTGCAAAAATATCGTAACGACCAAACGTTATGGCTGAGGTTTTGATGCCAATTTTTAAATCATCATCACGGTCGACCATCGCATATTCTGTATCGTAAGCGACGGCCCAAAAAATATTGGCAATCAGCAACAGCCAGGCCGATACAGGAACCGTATTCTGAATAGCGGCATATGCCATGGGAATGCCAAATCCAAATGCAATACCTAAATACGCTTGAGGGATTGCAAAAAAACGCTTGAAGTACGGATAGCTGGCTGCGATCACAACAGCGATGATCGACAGCTGCTTGGTCAGGGTATTGAGCGAAAGAATTAAGCAAAACGAAATCAACGCGAGCAAGCCTGCGATCGCCAATGCTTCTTTTCCAGAAATTTTTCCGCTCGTTAATGGTCTTTCCGCAGTACGTTTGACATGCTTATCAAAATCACGGTCTGCATAATCGTTAATTGCGCAACCCGCGGAGCGCATTAAGGCTGTTCCTAAAGAGAAAATACCGATCAGCTTCCAGTCGGGCTTACCTGCCGACGCCAACCATAATGCGATTAGCGTTGGCCACAGAAGCAGCAAAATTCCTATTGGTTTATCCAAACGCACTAATTTGACATACCAATGACAACGGGTAACAAAAGCATTCATTTTTTCTTGTCTGTTGTTTCAATCAAATGGAATTATAAGTCCTCTATACAATGGATGGTCTCAATGCTATCGTAACCCACTAATAATTATTGTAGACGGACTGTTATCTGCGCGACGGATAATTGGCTTAAGTCATGCTGTTCAACTGACATCTGGGAAATGACATGAAATTTATACGAAAATTTGGCTTGGCTACGACTGCGGCCTTGATGTTGACTCAAACCGCACCAGCGTTTGCTGTCACAGAAATTAGCTGGTGGCATTCAATGACAGGTGCGTTGGGGGATCGTGTCAATAATTTGGCAGATCAGTTTAACAAAAGCCAGACTGAGTATAAGGTTGTGCCGGTATTCAAAGGCGAATATGACGAATCATTGTCTGCTGCGATTGCAGCGTTCCGCGCTGGCAACGCGCCAGATATCTTGCAAGTCTTTGAAGTTGGTACGGCCACGATGATGTACGCTAAAGGCGCGATCAAACCGGTGTCGGAAGTAATGAAAATTGCAGGTGAAAAATTTGAACCGGCAAGCTATATTCCGGCAGTCGCCAGTTACTATACCGCGCCAAATGGTGAGATGTTATCTTTACCCTTTAATAGTTCAACGACGGTTTTTTACTATAACAAGGATTTGTTTGCTAAGGCTGGTCTTGATCCGAATAAGCCACCGACAACGTGGCAGGAGATGACCGCAGATGCGGCACGCCTTAAAGTAGCCGGAAGCAAATGCCCGTATACCACTGGATGGCAAACATGGGTGCATTTAGAGAATTTTTCTGCTTGGCATAATGTTGAATTCGCCTCAAAAAATAATGGTTTTGGTGGACTGGATGCACGACTTAAATTCAATAGCCCTTTACATATCCGACATATTGAAGACATGGCGAATTGGGCTAAACAAGGTTATTTTGTGTACGCTGGACGTAAAAGCGAGCCGGATGCAAAATTTTACTCTGGCGAGTGTGCGATGTTGACTTCATCCAGTGCGGTGTATAGCGTTATCGTCAAAAATGCTAAATTTAAATTCGGTGTTGCGGCGTTACCGTATTATTCCGATGTGCCCGGTGCACCACAAAATACGATTATCGGTGGCGCATCTTTATGGGCTATGGCTGGTAAAAAAAATGAAGAATACAAAGGCGTAGCCAAATTTTATAAATTCTTGTCGCAACCGGAAGTACAGGCAAAATGGCATCAGGAAACTGGATACTTGCCGATCACCAATGCGGCTTACGAGCTGACAAAAAAATCCGGATTTTATGAAAAAAATCCAGGCACTGGTGTCGCGGTGCAACAGATGATCGTCAAAACGACTGACAAATCTCGGGGCATACGTTTAGGAAGTTTTCCGCAAATCCGGACTGTGATTGACGAGGAGTTGGAATGGGTCTGGACAGGGAAAAAGACCGCGAAAGAAGCGCTTGACGAAGCGGTAACGCGAGGAAATGAGTTACTGGCACGCTTCGAAAAAGCAAATAAATAAAACGAATTTTAAGCAACGATGTGATCAGAGTTGTTGTGGTGAAACACCCATGGCTGTGGCGCATCGCTACATAACTGTATTTTTTGTATATTTCGTGTTTATTTCTCGTATCTGTCTCACTCATGTAAAACAAGATTCATCTTGTTTTACATGAACGATAGACATTTTTATCAGAAGGTGATTCTTGGAAAAACGTGCACGATTTCGCTCACGATGGGTGCCTTATGCATTACTGGCACCACAACTTTTAGTGACAATAGTATTTTTTTTCTGGCCTGCAGCGCAAGCTTTACATCAATCAGTCTTGTTACAAGACGCTTTTGGATTATCCAGCGAGTTTGTCTGGCTAGATAATTTTAAAGCTTTATTTTCTGACCCAAGCTATTTGGCGGCCTTCAAAACGACCGGTATTTTCTCCGTATTAGTCGCGGTATTTGGTTTGACAATATCGCTGTTATTGGCGGTCTTTGCTGATCGCGTGGTTCGTGGTGCGGCTTTGTATAAAACCTTGTTGATCTGGCCGTATTCAGTATCACCAGTTGTGGTCGGTGTGCTGTGGATGTTCTTGCTGAACCCGACCTTAGGGGTAGTCGCTCATTTATTGCGCCATGTTGGTATCGAATGGAACCATTTGCTCAATGCGCAGCATGCAATGATATTGATTGTATTGGCAGCAGTTTGGAAGCAAATCAGTTATAACTTCTTATTTTTTTTGGCGGGTTTGCAGTCAATCCCTAAGTCATTGATTGAAGCGGCGGCAATTGACGGTGCGGGCCCAGTCCGGCGGTTCTTTACCATTGTTTTACCATTGCTGACACCGACGAGTTTTTTTCTCCTGGTCGTTAATATCGTTTACGCATTTTTCGACACGTTCGCGATCGTTGAAGCAACGACGCAAGGTGGACCAGGAAAAGAGACTGAGATTTTGGTATTTAAAGTCTTCAATGATGGTTTCAAAGGTGGCGACCTTGGCGGTGCAGCCGCTCAGTCAGTTGTTCTGATGGCGATCGTAATTGCGTTGACGGTAGTACAGTTTAAGTATGTAGAAAAGAAAGTGCAGTATTGAAAATGATAGAACGTCGACCGTTTCTGGATGCGATAAGTCATCTTGTTTTAATTCTTGGCGTGGTGCTGATTGCATTCCCGATCTATATCGCATTCGTGGCAAGTACACAAACTGCTGAGCAAGCGGCACTGGCGCCGATGTCGCTCATTCCAGGTGATCAGTTTTTGCATAATTTTATGACGGTTCTTGAGGGCGGCGCGAGCGCCAACGTCGATATCAATCCGGTTGCTCGCATGTTGTGGATAAGTCTTGCATCAGCCTTGTTGATTGCGTTTGGAAAAATTTCGATTTCTATGTTATCGGCATTTGCGTTAGTGTATTTTCGTTTTCCCGGCAGACGTTTGTTTTTCTGGATGATTTTCTTAACGATGATGTTGCCGGTTGAAGTCAGAATCAATCCCACATATAAAGTCATCTCCGATTTTGGGTTGTTGAATTCCTACGCGGGCCTGACGGTGCCATTAATTGCTTCTGCGACGGCTACATTTTTATTCAGACAATTTTTTCTGACAATTCCTGATGAATTGGCGGAGGCTGCACGCATCGATGGTGCCGGCCCACTACGTTTTTTTAAGGACGTCATATGGCCTTTATCGCGAACCAATTTGTTAGCCTTGTTTGTGATTATGTTTATCTACGGTTGGAATCAATATTTGTGGCCATTACTTGTTGCGACGGATCAAAGCATGTACCCGATCGGGATCGGTATCAAACGTATGATCGCCGGTGGCGATGCTGCGGTGGAATGGAATTTGGTGATGACAACCTTGTTGCTGGCAATGTTGCCGCCGGGATTGGTCGTGATTCTGATGCAAAAATGGTTTGTTAAAGGTTTGGTTGATTCGGAAAAATAAGTTTCGTTTGATCTGGTGAACCGGATCAGCACAATGATGCGATTGTATAGAGAGTAAAGATGGCACAGGTCCACTTAAAAAATGTAAAAAAAAATTACGGTCACGGCAAGAAAGCGGTGGACGTTATCCATGGTATTTCGGTGGATATTCAACACGGTGAATTTGTGGTGATCGTTGGCCCATCGGGTTGCGGTAAATCCAGCCTTTTGCGTATGATTGCGGGTCTGGAAGAGATTAGTGAGGGTGAGGTAATTATCGGTGACCGCGTCGTCAATGAGCTGGAGCCCAAGGACCGCGATATTGCGATGGTATTTCAAAACTATGCCCTCTATCCACACATGACCGTATTTGAAAATATGGCGTATGGCTTGAAGATCAGACGGTATTCAAAGTCAGAAATTACAGAGCGCGTGAACAAAGCCGCGAGGATTTTGGAGCTAGACAAATTATTGGATAGAACACCGCGAGAATTATCTGGCGGGCAACGACAGCGCGTCGCTATGGGAAGAGCGATTGTGCGCGAACCTGCTGTATTTTTATTTGATGAACCGCTGTCAAACCTCGACGCCAAATTACGCGTCCAAATGCGTCTGGAAATTCAAAAATTACATAAAGCCCTCGCGACGACGAGTTTATATGTGACGCACGATCAGGTCGAAGCGATGACGTTAGGCCAGCGTATGATCGTGATGAATGGCGGTGTCGCAGAACAAATCGGTACGCCAGACGAAGTGTATTCCAAACCTGCGACGAGTTTTGTTGCTAGTTTTATAGGTTCACCGCCGATGAATCTGTGGCAAGGAAACGTTAGCTCAGATGGTCATTGGATGACAATGGGGGATGTGAAATTTGAACTGCCATTTCACCCTTTGCGCCAACAACAGCATGCCGCCGGCGAGACTAAAATTATTTTGGGCGTGCGTCCAGAGCATTTATTTATCGGTATGCCTGGCTTGCCTTTTGAGATTGATTTGGTTGAGTCGTTAGGCGCTGATTTATTGATTCACGGTCGTTGCGCAGGACAGGCTGTGGTCGTACGTGCGCCAGTAGGGACACCTGTTCTTGCAGGTCAAAAAACGACCGCTGGTTTTACGTTTGACAGTATGCATCGATTTGATCCGCAAACACAAAAGCGCATCGATTAAACGTTTTTTTGCCGAGGCTAATTACATCAACAAGGCGGGTTTGCGGCGTGGTAGTTGATGATCGGATGGTTGTTTATTTTGTGATGCCGAATCGCTGATGAGAGCAGACATTGCTTGTTGCCGAAGGTTTGCTGCTTGTTCTGCGGCCTGATGCTGGCCTAAGAAATAACCAGAGCTAAACACGACGCCTGTGACCACTATGCAAGCACTATATCTGATGAGTGTTTTCATAAATTCTTTCAAGGTCTGAACATAGGATAATCGGGTGATCCGGGCAGATAGTGGAGGAGACACTGTTTGCCCGGATCACTCACCGCAGCACAGCGAGTGCCATGCGTCTTTGAAATCAAATGTAGTGTCGCAACTGCCAGAACTTAGAACTAGTAAAATGTTCCAAGGTTCATATTTCAGTATGTGTGGTACTGAAATTTGATACTATTGCGCTAATTTCATGATCGAATCGAGATACTATGAGTTCACCTGAATTATTGTTGAATGTATTGCGTACCGAATTGCGGGCAGCTGGCGTGACCTATAAAATTCTGGCTGAGCGCATAGGGATGAGTGAATCTAGTGTGAAGCGGATGTTCGGCCAAAAAGACATGAATTTGTCGCGTCTGGCAGAAATCTGTAAAGCAGCTGGCATCGCGCTAGAGGATATTTTCCGGCAAGCGGCAGATGTCACTCCGCACTCTGATACATTGACGCTGGCGCAAGAAAAATCGTTGATTGCCGATGCTAAGTTATTGTTGGTGGCGATTTCATGCCTTGGCCATTGGACGCTGGAACAAATTGTAGAGACCTATGAATTAAGTGAGCCTGAATGCATTTTGCATCTGATCGCGTTAGACAAATTAGAGTTGATTGAATTACGTCCAAATAACCGTTATCGACTCAATGTATCCCCGGCTTTTCATTGGCGTCCAGATGGTCCGGTTCAGCAGTTTTTTCGTGATCATGTGGTCAGCGATTATTTTCGTGGCACGTTCGATCATGCTGGCGAAACATTGTTGTGCGTACCGGCGCGCGTGTCTGATCGCAGCGCTATGGAAATTGTGCAAAAAATTCAACAGCTGGCTGCAGAGTTGGCCAGGCTCCAGCAAGATGATCGTCGTTTAAGACCCGAAGAGCGCGATGGCTTCACGCTCTTGGTCGGTTTCCAATCCTGGGAGTTTTCTGCATTAACTGCATTGCGCAGACCTGAACCAAAACCCGAATTACCGAGTATGACTCACCAGATCGGGCTTAAGAAAAGGTAGACGGCAGAACCTGCACCGCGGGTTGCACCTGCACCAAAGAAGAGCGGCCCGAAGCGTGTGTCTACCGATAAACTCGCGCTTCCCGCTTGCTTCAAAATACCTGTACTAAAAGGGGTTGTCGTTCCATAGGTGCCGCCTATTTCGGCAGACAAACCAAAGCGGATTGCACCGCCGACCGTGCCAGGCAAGGAACCTATCTTACGGGCAATAACGATCCGACCAAATATACTGTCATCACCAATCAGGGAGTTTGTTGGTAATCCGGATAATCGAAGAAATCCACCTAGGGGCGAAGTGAGTGGCGTGTTTTTTGTGCGCGCCCATTCGCCATAAATATGCCCTGACCAATCACCGTATTCAAATGCTTGCAGTGCGCTGAACTCTGATTGTGCTGTCGACGGTTCTCCAGTTCCCTTACTCGGCGACCTTTGCCATACCGCGTTGACATAGCTACCTTGGGTTGGAAATGCCAGCGAATTTAATGTATCAACTTTGAAATTGATAAATTGCGTGGTGTCATATATCTTTGAATTTGGATTAAAGCCAGAAGTTGGATCAGAAGATAACTCTGAATTCACTTTTTGAAATCCTCTCATCAACCCTGTTTCAATACTTCCCCAATTTCCCAGGTGTCTGCCTATCGACATCGTTGCCCGCGTATAACTGATTTCCTGGGTCGCCACTTTAATCTGATTGTTATAGATATTCTGGCTATGGGCGTTATATTCGATCGATGGTGCAACATACCATTGGGATGCTGGTGCCAGCGGCTGCCAGAATTGCGTATTGAATTCCCGCACGCTACCTATTTTTGCCAAGGTTCTAAGCTCTGCACCGTAGGCATTCAACGATGCTGCGACGTGCAACACATCTAATGCAAAACTGTTTTCATCTGAAAAATTACTCGCCAATTCCATACCGAAGCGAAGGCGATTTCTACTGGAATTGGATTCGGTCGGTTTGATCAAAATACTGCGCTCACCATCATTATCCGTAATGACGGTATCAACATTGTTCAGATCGCCGCGACCATACAGCCGTGTCGTCGCAGCGCGAATTTGTTGTTGTGTCAGTACCTGTCCTTCCTCTAATCCTGTTTGCGATACCAAAGCGACCGGGTTGATGTACTGCGTCCCTTGCACTTCGATTTTAGCGATTGGCAATGCTGTGATCGGACTTTTTGTCATCGACCCAGCGAGGAGTCGTTGTTCTTCATAATGGGAGAATTCTTCTTCAGAGAGGCTTAATCCCTGTAAGCGTGTGTTCAAATTCAACGCAGCTTTTTCACCCTCGTTAATCGCACGCGGGTATTGAGTGAAATCGAGAAACGAAATGCCATCAAGATTCGGTGAAATTAAAATATCTTGAGGATGTAATTGTTTGATTGAACGTTGTACATTTTGTTCGGTCAAAATTTGCAACATTTGGGTCGCGACATCGACCGCACTTCGCAATTCTTTTTCTTTAGCGAGTGGGGTTCCGACGTTGACGGCAATGATAATATCCGCCCCCATCGCCCTGGCAATTTCTACTGGTAAATTATTCACCAGACCACCATCGACAACCAGTTTGTCCTTGATCCGGACCGGTTCGAAGACGCCGGGTACGGCCAGAGATGCACGCATTGTTGCTAGCAGAGGTGTGGTATCTAGTTCTACTAATTCACCTGTTAAAAGATCCGAAGCCGCTGAGCGAAAAGGCAATGCTAGTTGATTGACTGGATGATCGCGCATACCTTCCGGCAAAAGCTGGGTCAGTGCATTTTCTAAAGCCGCATTGCCAGCTGCGGCCGGCGGCAATGACACGCCAGTTTTAGTGACTGCAAATTCAAGTCTTGTTGGTATCAGCCCATCTTCTGCTTTGCGTCTGAAATCCAGATCGGTGCGGGCAGGGCGGTCTGATAAGACGCTGCCCCAATCGGTATCGTGTACAGTTCTTTGCAACTCTTCAGGCGTGCGCCCTGCGGCATAGGCACCACCGACGACGGCACCCATGCTGGTACCAACGACAATATCGACCGGGATACGCATTTTTCGCAATGCGCGGATCACGCCTATATGTGCAAAGCCCCTGGCACCACCACCTGAGAGTACCAGGGCGATACGTGGACGTTGATGCGGTACGGTGGCGTCCCCAGGATCATCAGGCTCGTTTTGCGCGAGGCAAATGGTCGTCACACCAAGCGAGCAGATGCTGGCGCATAGAAAGAGAAGTCGGGTCAGTAACATATCTAGGCAGGCTCTCTACAAACATTGAACCGCAAATAGACCACATTTATGGAAACTGGTTCAGAAATGCCTAGAGTATAGCCTTAGTTGTTAGTTAATTGCTATCCAATCTGACGTGCATGATGTTGGATTTAGTCGGTTCTTTAAGGATAATTCGATGTACTTGCAGCTTGTACGTTTGACGTTTAATTTGTTGCTGTTGGATTAATTAATGACGTTAATACGTGATCGCGCCATTGGCCGTTGATTTTTAAGTAGGCTTTGGCGTAGCCTTCCTTTTCAAAGCCCAAGCGTTCTAAAACGGCCGCGCTACGAATATTGTCTGGCATATAATTAGCCATAATACGATGTAGATTCTCACGTTCAAACATGTATTGAATCGCCGCCGTCAGGGCTTCACTCATTAATCCCTTTCCCTGATGCGTATGGGCAATCGCATAGCCCAGGTGACAGGCTTGGAACACACCGCGGACGATATTGCTGAAATTACATACGCCGATCATTTTTTCGTCGCACATGATTGCGAGAAATAATCCATTGCCATGTTGCATTTGCTGAAACTGCTGGTATAAGCGTTCTTCACACTGGGTAATATCAAAATACGCGTCGGTTCGAACCGGTTCCCAGGGCGCCAAATGCTGCCGATTGTCGAGCAGATAGCGTTGTAATAATTGCGCTTGCTCTGGCCGTAAATTGCTTAAGGTCAGGTGCTCGGTGGTAATTGCTTGAGTGAGTAGCATGTTGCTGAGCAGACTTTAAATAGCATCGATGAATGCGATTTTACCGTTTAAATGATCAAGATTATTGGTCAGGGAAAAGCAAAATCAGGTATTAAGGTAACCGAAGGTGGGTTGCGACCACCCTACAAAAAGGGGGCAAGGCGCCCACTTGCCGTACAAACTGATATTCAAGGCTATCCTAATGTTCCTCTTAGTGCATCATTTTTGCGTCGATTTAAATAGGTAAAACGGGAAAGTATCTTAACTCGCTGCGCTCAGATAAAGATACTTTCTGATCCGCTTTCCGTGACGCTTAAATTTCTTTGAATTGCTTTGAATTTCTTGGAATTTCTTTGAATTGCTTTAATTTGCTTAGCCTGGAGGGGGAAAGCCAAAAGCGATATTGCTGTCGATGCGGATACGTAATCGTAGAGCGGGTATAAGCCACCCCGTCTAATCAGTAGACCAAAAAACGACGGTAACTACCGCACAGCCAAAATTATCAGCTTGCTGCTGAGTGAATGATCCCACCACCGAGGCAAATATCACCGTCATATAAAACCGCAGATTGCCCAGGGGTTACTGCCCACTGAGCCTGTTCAAAATGTAAGTTAAATTGTTGCTCATCGCCAGCAAATTGGCAGCGCATATCCGGTTGGCGGTAGCGCGTTTTCGCTGATAGAGCTACAGTTTCAGGCGCATGGCCAGCTACCCAACTAACTTGCGTCGCCTCTAAGCTTGAGGACAATAGCCACGGATGGTCATGGCCTTGTACAGCGTATAAAGTGTTAGCGGCGACATCCTTTCTGGCGACGTACCAGGCATCACTGCTGCCGTCTGCGTTCTGGTGCGATTTAATGCCACCAATGCCTATCCCTTTGCGCTGGCCAAGGGTGTAGAAGCTCAGACCGACATGCTGTCCAATGATTTCGTTTTCCGGTGTTTTGATTTCGCCTGGTTTATACGATAAATAGCGATTTAAGAAATCCCTGAAAGGACGTTCACCAATGAAGCAAATACCGGTGGAATCCTTTTTCTTGGCGTTCGGTAATTGCAGTTGTTCGGCAATTTTTCTTACTTCCGTTTTATGAATTTCACCCAAAGGGAACAACGTATTGGCGAGTTGTTTTTGGTTTAACCGATGTAAAAAATAACTTTGGTCTTTGGTGGCGTCTAATGCTTTGAGTAATTGAAACTCTCCATTCACTTCGCGTACGCGCGCATAATGACCGGTCGCGATGTAATCTGCGCCGAGTTTCATCGCGTGGTCTAAGAAGGCTTTGAACTTAATTTCTGCGTTACACAACACATCCGGATTTGGCGTACGGCCAGCCTGATATTCACGCAAAAATTCAGCAAATACGCGATCTTTATACTCACTGGCAAAATTAACGGCCTCAATATCAACGCCCACCACATCGGCGACGCTGACCGCATCGATCCAATCTTCGCGCGTCGAACAGTATTCTGAATCGTCGTCATCTTCCCAGTTTTTCATGAACAGGCCGATCACTTCATAACCCTGTTCTTTCAATAACCATGCTGATACCGACGAATCGACGCCGCCGGACATACCAATTACTACTCTTTTTTTGCTCATAATGTTGATCCAAGTACGCTTGGATGCGTAAATAACAAAGACAATGGTGCTCGTTGTCCTTGCAGATAATCGTCTATACAACGCAGCACCAAAGGGCTGCGATGCAGGTGTTTGCAATCCACAATTTCCTGATAGCTCATCCACAGGGTACGCAAAATACCTGTATCCAGTGGTTGGTCATAAGCGTTCCCAATTTCACCGGTAAAGGCAAAACGCAAATAAGTCACTTCTTCAGCCGTTTTCGGCGAAGTGAAGGTGGATAGATACGTTCCTACCAAGGCGGTCGGGGTGAAATCGTGTGCAGTCTCTTCTAGGGTTTCCCGAATGACTGCCTGGATTAAGGATTCGTGTGGATCCAAATGTCCAGCTGCCTGATTAATGCGTATGCCATCCGGTGTTTCTTCTTCGATCATTAAAAAGCGTTGATCGCGTTCAATGATCGCTGCAACGGTGACCGATGGCTTCCAGATGGTGGACATTGCTTCTTTCATTTAGTCTGGGAAGGTGACATTTTACTTTGCCATCAAAATTTGTGTGGCAAACCAGCAAATTTGAAAGTGAATTAGCTAATGCGTTTTATATATATCCATGCCGTAAAGCTATTTTTATTGTTATAAGTTAAACGCTATTTTTTAGAGTTATGCTATTTTTCGCTAACGAAAATCATCTAAATAATTGTTTTTAAAAGGAAATTTTATTTTTAAAACGATGGCGTTCACATTTTGTTGTTAAACTTAAAAAACAAATATTTCAACATTGGCAAAAAAGTGAACGGTTGTGCTAAAAAACATTTTGCGTGTAATATTGTTGTCGAATATTAAATGTAAGATTCAGGTAAGTATTTTGCCCAATGGCGTCAGAGACTGGGCTGGTTCAGAATGTATTACGGTTGCTGACTTGAATCGTGTGCGGTAAAGGCCGCTACAACATCACAGTGCGATCAGTTTCGAAGCCGGTGCACTGCGACGAGAGGCAGTAACAAAGAAAAGATTTTATTCACTATCAGGGAGCAAATCTATGAAAATCGGCATTCCCGCCGAGACTCGGCCTGGAGAGACGCGTGTTGCGGCGACTCCGGAAACCATTAAGAAGTACGTTGCTGCAAAACATCAGGTGATTGTGCAGTCTGGTGCTGGTGTGGCTTCGAGTATCACAGATGAAGCGTATCTGGCAGCAGGCGCCCAGATCGGCACTGCTGCAGAAGCATTCGGCGCAGAATTAGTATTAAAAGTACGTGCGCCAGATGCCGGTGAAAGGGCTTTGATCAAGTCCGGAGCAGTGTTAGTCGGTATGCTCAACCCCTTTGATGCCGATAATATTGCAGCGATGGCCGCCCATGGTATCAGCGCATTTGCCCTCGAGGCGGCGCCACGTATTACGCGTGCACAATCCATGGACGTACTGTCATCACAAGCTAATATCGCTGGTTATAAAGCAGTGATGCTGGCGGCGAACACCTATCAACGTTTTATGCCAATGCTGATGACGGCAGCAGGTACTGTTAAAGCAGCGCGTGTGTTGATCATGGGTGTCGGTGTGGCAGGCCTGCAAGCGATTGCGACAGCCAAGCGTCTGGGTGCTGTGATTGAGGCATCCGACGTGCGACCTCCGGTCAAAGAACAAGTTGAATCCCTTGGCGCTAAATTTATCGATGTCCCTTACGAGACGGATGAAGAGCGCGAAATCGCGCAGGGTACAGGTGGCTATGCCCGTCCTATGCCCGCTGCATGGATGCAACGTCAGGCAGCATTGGTGCATGAGCGCGCCAAACAAGCCGACATTATTATTACTACCGCGTTGATACCAGGTCGTAAAGCCCCGGTATTGATTTCAGAAGAGACTGTTAAGTCTATGAAGCCTGGTTCTGTGATCGTCGATATGGCGGTCGAGCAAGGCGGTAATTGCCCGTTGTCAGAATTAGGGAAAACAGTGACCAAGTATGGTGTTCACATTATCGGTGAACCGAATCTGGCGACCTTACTGGCGGCAGATGCTTCGGCATTGTATGCCCGCAATGTACTCGACTTTTTGAAACTGATCATCGACAAAGAAGCTGCATTGGCGATCAATCGTGAAGACGAAATTGTTGCTGCTACGCTCGTCTGTGCCGGCGGCGAGGTTCTCAAGAAGTAAGAAATTTTAAGTTTTTCGTCACATGTATCAGAAAGTAGAAACACCATGCAAAGAAATATGCTCCGCGCCAAAATTCATCGCGCTACTGTGACCCAGTGCGATCTCCACTATGAAGGTTCTTGTGGAATTGATGAAGATCTGCTCGACGCTGCGAATATCATCCAGAACGAACAGGTCGAGCTGTACAACGTGAACAATGGCGAACGCTTCTCCACCTATGCAATTAAAGGCAAACGTGGCAGTGGCGAAATCTCATTGAACGGTGCTGCAGCCCGTCGTGTGCAACTGGGCGATTTGATGATCATTTGTACTTACGCACCAATGACAGAAGAAGAAGCGCGTGCGCACAAACCGAATGTGGTTTTTGTGAATGCAAAAAATCAGATCACCAGTCTCAAGGAGTATTAAGCCGATGACAAAGGAGCGGACGATGGCAGGAATGATAGATGCACGATGCCTGTCAGAAAAAGTTGCCCGAGAAATCGACGGTATTTGCATGTCTCAATCACTACAACAGAGAGGACATCATGGAAGTTAGTCATACCCTAACCAACCTCATCATTTTTGTACTGGCAATTTATGTCGGTTATCACGTGGTCTGGACGGTAACACCTGCATTACATACGCCGTTAATGGCGGTGACCAATGCGATCTCAGCCATCATCATTGTCGGCGCAATGTTGGCGGCTGGCTTGACTGAAGGCTTACTGGCGCAAGTCATGGGCACGGTCGCTGTGGCCTTGGCTGCGGTGAATGTTTTTGGCGGTTTTCTGGTCACACAGAGGATGCTGGAAATGTTTAAGAAAAAAGAGCCTAAAGCAGCAAAAGCGGACGGTAACAAGGAGGGCAAATAATGAGTATGAATCTCGTCACAATGCTCTATCTGATCGCCTCGGTATGTTTTATCCAGGCGCTGAAAGGCTTGTCTCATCCATCTACTGCGCGTCGTGGTAACACGTTTGGTATGGTCGGGATGGCGGTTGCGGTAGCGACAACCATTGCTTTGATTGTCAAGCTCAAAACCGAAAGCGCCGGAAGCGGCATGGGCTATGGCCTGGTTGCGCTGGGTGTCGTTGTCGGCGGCAGTATTGGTGCCATTCTGGCCAAACGCGTTGAAATGACAAAAATGCCTGAACTGGTTGCAGCGATGCACTCGTTGATTGGTTTGGCAGCGGTATGTATTGCTGTTGCTGTTGTATCTGAGCCTTGGGTATTTAATATCGTTGGCAAAGATATGCCAATTCCAGTAGGTAACCGGATTGAGTTATTTATCGGTACTTTTGTCGGTGCAATTACGTTCTCTGGATCTGTGATCGCGTTCGGTAAATTGTCTGGTAAGTACAAGTTCCGCTTATTTCAGGGGGCACCAGTCAGCTTCAGTGGTCAACATCAGTTAAACCTGGTGCTGGCGCTGGCTATGCTGGGTTTAGGAATTGCTTTCTGTGTGACACAAAGTTGGACACCATTTGTGTTGATGACAGCGATCGCGTTTGTGTTGGGCGTCTTGATTATCATCCCTATCGGTGGTGCAGATATGCCCGTCGTTGTGTCGATGCTTAATAGTTACTCAGGTTGGGCGGCAGCAGGTATTGGTTTTTCATTAAATAACTCAATGTTGATTATCGCCGGTTCGCTGGTGGGATCCTCTGGCGCAATTCTGTCCTACATCATGTGTAAGGCAATGAATCGTTCGTTCTTTAATGTGATTTTGGGTGGCTTCGGTGGTGAAGCGGCAGCCGCAAGTAGCGGTACGCAAGCACAGCGTAATGTTAAGTCGGGTTCAGCCGACGACGTCGCGTTTTTGCTGGGTAATGCTGAAACAGTCATCATCGTTCCAGGTTATGGTCTGGCGGTAGCACGTGCACAACACGCCCTCAAAGAGTTGACTGAAAAGCTGACGCACAAGGGGATTACCGTTAAGTATGCGATCCATCCGGTTGCCGGACGGATGCCTGGTCACATGAACGTGCTGTTGGCGGAGGCGGAAGTGCCTTACGATCAAGTCTTTGAAATGGAAGACATCAACAGTGAGTTCGGTCAGGCTGACGTGGTGCTGGTGTTAGGCGCCAATGACGTGGTTAATCCTGCTGCAAAAGATCCAAAATCACCGATTGCTGGTATGCCGATTCTGGAAGCTTACAAAGCAAAAACAGTCATCGTTAATAAACGTTCTATGGCCTCTGGTTATGCTGGTCTGGATAACGAGTTGTTCTATATGGACAAAACAATGATGGTATTCGGTGATGCGAAAAAGGTTATTGAGGATATGGTGAAAGCGGTCGAATAAGGCTGCGGCAACTGCGTCATTACCAAGAAAATCCCCGTCGACCTCAATGGTGGCGGGGATATTTTTTTATTTGTAGCAATACAAAAAAGCCACTTGCAGAGCAAGTGGCTGATGCTTTAAACCAAGTGAATCCGATTGAAAGTCAATAACTTACATTCTGACCAGCGTCGATTTCCCAAACAGACTCTCGATGAGATCGACCGCCAGAATTGCCGTCTGATTACGCAAATCCAGAGCCGGATTAAGTTCAACCAGATCCAGTGATGCCAGCAAGCCAGTGTCGGCAATCATTTCCATGCACAACTGTGCTTCGCGGTAGGTCGGGCCGCCCAAAACCGCAGTGCCAACACCTGGTGCAATCGCAGGATCAAGGCAATCCATATCGAAACTGACGTGTAAATGCGTGTTCGAATCAACCCCTGCTAACGCGGAGCTCATGACATTGCGCATGCCGTATTCATCGATATAGCGCATGTCATAGACTTGAATACCCATTTCGTGAATGAATTTCTTTTCGCCCGCGTCGACGCTGCGGATGCCGATTTGACGAATCTCATCTGGCTGCATCGCTGGCGTATGGCCGCCGTAAGCGATTAATTCCTTTGGGCCATGACCCATCAGACAGGCGACAGGCATGCCGTGAATATTACCGGTGGGGCTAATTGTCGATAAATTACTATCGGCGTGGGCATCAAACCACAAGACACGTAACTTTTTACCGACCCGGCGGCAATGCGCCGCCACGGCACTAATAGAACCAATTGCCAGGCAATGGTCACCACCCAGCATCATAGGAATGTGACCATTTAGCAAAGCATGATCGACCGCATCGTAGACGGCCTGATTCCAGTCGATCGCTTCTTTCAGATGACGCAATCCATTCACGGGTTGTTCCCATGGATTGGCAGGGCCTCGCAGGTTGCCGTGGTCAATGACCTTGAGATGACGCCCTTCCAGGGCTTCGTTCAGACCTGCAACGCGTAATGCATCAGGCCCCATGCCTGCGCCTCTGACGCTAGCGCCGACATCTGTCGGCGCTCCAATTAAGGAAATGGTTTTCATTCTATGTGTAATTTCAGACTAAGTTATGCCGTTAAGCGTATTAAGCATGTATTGGCACTTTTGGTGCCAACGGTGTATCTGGTGTTGCTGGTGTTGCCAATATTGCTGATGTTGCATTTTTTGTGTCCATGACCGGTGCACCCATACCCATCCCGAATAAATCTTTTGGATTCATCATTTCAGGAATCAGATCGAGCAATGGTGACGTTTTTTGCATCACAAATTTTTCCAGATAACGCATGGCAGAAAAATCTTCTAATGCAAATCCGACCGAATCAAATACCGTTACTTGTTCAGCGGAGGCGCGACCTGGTGCCTTATCTTCCAAGATTGTCCATAATTCTGTGACTTGGAAATCTGCTGGCATTTGTTGTAATTCGCCTTCAATTCTTGATTGCGGCTCGTATTCAACCACAACATACGCGTTATTTAAAATGTCTGCATGTAGCTCTGTTTTGCCAGGGCAATCCCCACCGACGCCGTTGATGTGCATACCCGGTTCTATCATTTCTGGCGTCAGGATCGTTGCATTCGTTTTATCTGCCGTGACAGTTGTAATGATATCAGCACCTTTGACAGCTTCTGCAACGGAAGTCGCGCGAACGACACGTAAATTTGGATAAGCACGTAAATTATGAATCAATTTTTCTGTCGCTGCCGGATCAACGTCAAAAACCCGGATTTCTTCTATGCCAAGCATGGCATGAAATGCAACCGCCTGAAACTCACTCTGGGCACCATTACCAATCAAGGCCATGCTACGGCTATCAGGTCTAGCCATATATTTTGCGGCTAAAGCGGAGGTCGCGGCGGTGCGCAATGCAGTAGTCAGTGTTAATTCAGACAACAAGCGTGGGTAACCGGTATCAACATCCGCGAGTACGCCAAATGCAGTGACAGTCAGTAAGCCAGCTTGTGTATTTTTGGGGTGACCATTCACATATTTGAACGAGTAGTTGTGGCCGTCAGAAATTGGCATTAATTCAATGACGCCAACGTCAGAGTGATTTGCAACACGAGCCGATTTGTCGAAGCTTGCCCAGCGCAGATAGTCTTCTTTAATCATTTCAGCCATACGAGTGATCGCAGTTTCTGGCTTAACTTTGCGTAAGTGGGCTTGCATTTCTTGTGTGCCAATATAGGTCACCATGATGTTCTCCGAATAGTTTGAATTGTGTCGGACGCCTTAAAAAGTGGACGTGATGACTACGCATAACGACGTGATTTTTAGTGCATCCGATTAAACCAGAACATCGTCTTTGGACTTAGCCACGAAGAAATATCAGGCATGTCCGGAAGCCGCTGCGAAATTTTTCCGCATTTCGCAAAAGCCTCAAACACAAAAGTGCTGTTCGAAACGACGAGTTCTGTTATCCATTGTAGCGATCCGGATGAATAATTAGATTGCTAAATTCGTTGTATTAATGCTTAATAAAGAAATATAATTTCTAAAAATAATATATAAAGAATTTAAATTTCTAAATATGCTTGTTGTGTAAAATATCTTAAAAATCATCATGTGCCTTTCGCCGCAAAATGCATGCTTGGTTTTGGTGATTTATGGTCTGCCTAGTTGGTCGACAACATTTTGATGTCAAAACTTCATGTTTTTCAGCAATGTGAAGCCTGTAGCACAGACCGCAGTGTAAAAAAGCAAAATAAGGATTCAAATGGACGCTTATGACCTGAGTATCTTGCGCCATCTTCAAAATGATGGGCGCATGAGCAACCTGAGCCTCGCAGAGAAAATTCATTTGTCAGCACCACAGACTTTACGTCGGGTCCGCACATTAGAAGAGAAGAAGATCATCCGGGGTTACGTGGCGCAGGTGGCACCTGAGTCGGTTGGTCTGGGCGTGATGGCTTTTGTCAATTTATCCTTAGATCGCGAACAGTTCAGAAACGTCCGTGAAGTCGAGAAACAATTACGGGCGTTTCCGGAGATTATCGAGTGCCATACGATTTCGGGGGATTTTGACTATATTCTCAAAGTCGTTGCGACTGATTTGAAAAGCTTATCGCAATTTCTGACCGATACCTTGATGCAAGTACCTGGTGTCGCTTCATTGCGGTCGATGATTTGTATGGAAGAGGTCAAGCCAGTATGTGGCTTACCGATCGACTAACAATTTAAGTCAATGCAGACTCTATGCTAAAAAAATAATGGGTCTGACGGCGGGAACGCATCAGACCCATAACTTATTTTGCAACTTAGTGCAAAACTTAGTGCGACAGTTAGTGTGAAATTGCAAACCGCAACGAGAACTTTTTGAAGTGGCGATAGCTGGCGCCGAGCTTGTGTAAAGCGTCTAAAGACTGTTCCAAAGATTCGCCTTCTTTCGTGAAATTAGCGCGGAATTCCTCAAAAGCAGCTTCTAACACGGTCGAAAGTTGGTGGTTGTAGATACGACCATAATTCATTAAACGTCTTTTTGTGCGGAGTTTCATATTGCATCCTTGTAAGTGAGGGGAGGATTATAACTTGTTTAAAAAAATGACTGGTCTGGGGAGCAGACGTATCATCGCCAGCCAAACATCATTTGTCCCGCAAGTAAATTTTTTACAGGGCTCAACACATCGAGGGTACCGAGGCTAAGACCAAGTAAAGACTGCGTCAATGAACCGTCTGCAGAACTGGCAAATATCCTGGCCATGGTGTCTGTGATTCGAATCGTCAACTGACGATCAGTTTTACGCTGTTCAATAAAGAGCGGAATTCCAGCTTCGAGGTGTTCGTGTTGGCGGCTCAGACATTTTGCTAAGGTGTGCGCGTCTCTGAGGCCTAAATTTAATCCTTGTCCGGCCACTGGATGCAGCGTTTGTGCGGCGTTCCCTATGCTGACGCAGCGTTTGCTGGCGCTGGGTTGGGCATTTAAACCTAAGGGATAAGCGAAGCGTTTGGAAACCGTCTTGAAATCGCCAAGCCTATGTCCAAAAGCGATTTGCAGTGCAGCTAGAAAACTGGCATCGTCGAGCGTTAAGAGTTGCTCTGCCATCGAAGGACGGGCACACCATACTAAAGCATAGCCATCTTCTTGCGGTAGCAACGCCAGTGGCCCTTGTTCAGTGAAGCGCTCAAATGCACGTTGTAACTTTGCTTGATTGCATGTTACATGGGCGATGATGGCGGTTTGCTGATAGTCGTGGCGCTGCACGCGTTGTGATTGATCCGCAAAGGTACCACCTTCGGCCTGCACCAGAATTTTTGCAGTCACGGTGGAACACGCACTTGTTTCTGCATGCGTTAGGTTCAAGATCACTTGCTGTTCCTGTTCTTCAATCTGTGCGACCTGAAACGGTCTGAACATCTGAATTTTTGCTGCCGCGGCAGCCGTTTGCATGGGACGAATAATATCGCCATAGCGGGCAACGTAGCCAAGCGCTGGCACATCATAATCGGTCGCCCGCATCAGACTGCGGCCAAAATGCTGGCGTCGAGATACATGAATTTCTTGGATCGCCGTGGCTCTTATAGGCCAACTTCCAGCGCGTTGCAGGATTTGTTGGCTACCGTAAGAAATAGCAATTGATCGTGCATCTTGTTCTGATTGGGCGGCTGTTTTTGCATCAATCAGCACAATTTTATTGGCAGCGAATCCTTCCCGGTGCAACAGCAGAGCCAGTGCTTGTCCCACGGGTCCGGCACCGCAAATTGCAATATCAAAGTCTGTTGTCGTCATAAACTCTTATTCAACTATATTCAACTGTCTGCGTCTTGATTAGCGGTTTCCCGGCGCATTTTTTTCTAGGTCGCGCGCCGCATTTCCGCTTCAATCTCGGCGACTGTTTTGGGTGTGTCGCGGCTCAGGTTATGATGGCCGTCGCTGGTGATAAGGATATCGTCTTCGATGCGTATGCCAATATGCCAAAATTCTTCGGGAACATTTTTTGCCGGGCGTACATAAATGCCAGGCTCGATGGTAATCACCATACCCTCTTGCAAATGGCGATACGGCTTGTTTTCAGCGATGTTATGAATGTCGCGATATAAGCCGACATCATGCACATCGAGGCCTATCCAATGGCCAGTTCCATGCATATAAAATTGGCGATAGGCGAGACTGGCAATGGCATCATCGACGCTGCCTACAAGATTTTTATCGAGTAAGCCGGTGTCGAGCATCCCTTGCGTCAGCACACGGACTGCAGCATGGTGACCATCCATGTAACGAGCGCCAGGTTTGGCGCACGCAAGGGCTGCGTATTGTGAGGCAAGAACAATGTCGTACAAGGTCTTTTGTGCCGGACTGAATTTCCCGTTGACGGGGAAGGTGCGGGTAATATCTGCGGCATAGCTGTCAAATTCGCAACCGGCATCGATGAGTACTAAATCGCCATCATGAATTTGCGCCTGGTTGCTTTGGTAGTGCAGGACACAGGCATTCGCACCTGCGGCAACGATGGCGCCGTATGCAGGCGACTGCGCGCCCTGGCGGCGAAATTCATGCAGCAATTCGGCTTCTAATTCATATTCGAATTGCCCCGGTGTTGCGGTTCGCATCGCTCGCGCATGAGCGGCGCCAGAGATACTGGCGGCACGCTGCATCGTTGCGATTTCGATGCTGTCCTTGTAGAGGCGCATTTCGTCGATCAGATGGCGGACGTCAACCGTGGTTGTTGGTACACCGATGCCTGCACGACTTTTGGCACGTACTTCCTGTAACCATTGCTGTACTTGGGTATCCAAGTGGGGCTCGACGGCGGTGCTATAAAACAGCTTGTGTGTGTCAGCTAATAATTCAGGCATTTTCTGATGAATATCATCGATCGCATATGCTGCATCAAAGCCGAACTCTGTTTGTGCCGCCTCTGGTCCATATCGAAATCCATCCCAAATTTCGCGCTCGACATCTTTTTGACGACAAAAGAGGATTTCTGCTTGTTCGTCTGCCGTTGCAACCAGAACGATGACGGCGTCTGGCTCAGTAAATCCTGACAAATAATAGAAATAGCTGTCGTGACGGAATGGAAAAGTATTATCGTTGTTGCGTACCAATTCTCGTGCAGTAGGAATGATGGCAACGCCACCCCCCTGGGCTTGCATCAACGATATCAAGTGTTGACGACGGGCGGAAAAATGCAGGTGATTGGCCTGGCTCATAGTTAGCCTTTATTAAAATTCAATGGCGCATTGAGTGCGTTTAATTGCTCCGGCGTACCTAGGTTATGCCATTCGCCACGATACAATTCGCCGCCGATACGACCAGCATCAATAAACTCTCGCATCAACGGTGCCAGTTTTGCGTGATCGCCTGGACGAATACTGGCAAACATCTCTGGGCGATATACGCCAATGTTGGCGAAGGTATGACGTGGCGTACCTTCGTTGGATAAGCCCATCAGGGTTAACACAAAATCACCATTCGGATGGAAGTCAGGATTTTTGACCATGTAAAGCCAGGCGATATCGCGTTCATTTTCGGGAAGTGGATTACCCCATGGGTCATTGTCTTCTAGCGTATTGATACATTCTTTGAAATCAAAATGTGGAATATAAATGTCTGAAGAAACGACAATAAAAGGCTCCGCCCCCAGTAATGGCAGTGCTTTGGCGATGCCGCCAGCGGTTTCAAGCGCGGTTTCTTCTGGTGAATAGCTGATCTGAGCACCGAATTTGCTGCCATCGCCGAGCGTGTCGACGATTTGATGACCAAGATGCGCATGGTTGATCACAATCTCGGTGATACCGGCTTTGACCAGATTTAAAATATGCCAGACGATTAATGGACGACCGCGTACTTTTAACAATGGCTTCGGGCACGTGTCGGTCAGCGGACGCATCCGTTCACCACGTCCCGCTGCGAGTAACATAGCTTTCATGTGCTGTGCCTCAGAACGTGTAGCCAACTTGGGGCGCTGTATTTTCTAATTCATCGAGCAAGCGCAACAGCGGTACTAATTCTTTATAGCGATGACAGGTTTTTCGTACATATTCCATCACAGTGGGAATATCGGCCAGGAATTTATCTTTGCCATCGCGATGTGAAAGACGCGCAAAAAGACCCAAAATTTTCAGGTGACGTTGCAATCCCATCCATTCAAAATCGCGATAAAAGCTGTCAATGTCCGGCGCCACAGGCAAGCCCGCACGCTTGGCTTTTTCCCAGTAACGGATCGCCCAGTCCAGCACCATTTCTTCATCCCATTGCACATACGCATCACGCAATAATGACACCAGATCGTAAGTGATCGGTCCATATACGGCATCCTGAAAATCAACAATGCCTGGGTTGCCTTTGCCCATCCACATCAGGTTACGTGAATGGAAGTCACGGTGTACATACACCTGTGGTTGCGCCAGAGCACTTGCTAAAATATGGTCAAATACTTTCTGTAAAGTCGCGGCTTGTTTTTCGTTTAACGTCACGCCCAAATGCTTGTTCACGTACCATTCGGTGAATATATTTAATTCACGGGATAAAAACGCGCGGTCATATTCTGGTAAGACATCGGGCTGGCTTTGCGCTTGCATGAGCACCAGCGCATCGATGGCATCCAGATATAACTTATGTGCTGTGTCGTGATTTAACACATGTGCGTACGTGTGTAAGCCCAGATCGGTCACGAGCAAAAAACCAGCTTCCAGATTTTGCTCGAGCACTTCCGGTACCGTTAGATTGATGTCTTTGAGCAATTTTGCCATTTTAATAAAGGCAGCAGAATTTTCGGTCGCCGGTGGCGCATCCATCACGATCAGACTGCCGCCATTTTCTGTATCAATTCGGTAAAACTGACGGAAACTGGCATCCGACGATGCCGCACGCAAACTATCTATCTTGAGCGCATGGACAGACAAGCCGCCTAACCATTCTTTGAGGGCGGAATAGCGTTGTTCTTTTACCTCAGAAACAGTTGGAGCCGCTGGCTGATTATCGGTAGATGGTGTGGATGGCATGATTAATTTGTTAATAGATTGAGTTTGTGCGCACAGTTCGGCAAGATTTTGCGGCATTTCACCTATAATAGGCGACTAATTTCTGGCGGATTGTCTGAATGATACCGTCCAATATGCTTGCCAAAACGCTTACTGACTACTGAATACATGCGCAGGAAACCCGTATTATCTCACTCGCCGCTCTTGTTTCCTACTATCCCCGCGATTGTCGTGTCGGTGATAGTGCCTGCTTTCTTTGTTCAAGCGCAAGCACAGCCCCTGAAAATTTCGGAAACAATTGCGCCGACGGCTAACGCCGACAGCATGAGTTCCGTGCAGCAAACTCAGGCGTCTGAACAAAGTGAGCAAAGTGATCCTTTTAGTTTCGAGGAAGATACAGCCTTGCGGCAAAAGAGTAAGCGAGAAAAAAAGGACGAGCAAGACAAGCAAAAGCACCAGCGGCGCGAAGCAGATCAACGCGCTCCGACTGTTATTCAGGCTGAAAAAATGGTCGGACGTCCTGAGAGGGATGCTCATTTTGAAAATAACGTTGAACTTGTCAAAGGTAGTACGACCTTAACTGCGGATAAGGCAACCTACTTATATCTTGAAGATGAAGTTGCTGCAGAAGGTAATGTGCGCATCCGCAAAGAAGGCGATTGTTTTAATAGTGACAGTGCGCAACTTCGTCTGGATTCCGGGGTAGGAAATGTCAGCCGTGCGGACTACCATTTACTGGAGTCAAATGCGCAAGGCAAGGCCGCAAAAATCGATTTTCTCGATACAGAACGCTCCGTCGTTCATGAAGGAACATATAGTACTTGCAGCGGTCCTGATCCCGATTGGTATCTGCGCGCTGATACATTGAGTCTCGATAGTGGTCTCGATACAGGTGTCGCCGGAAAATCTGTACTGTACTTTATGGGAACACCGATCCTTGCTACGCCTACGTTGACCTTTCCGTTGTCAGGTGCTCGCCATTCTGGTTTTTTACCACCAACGATCGGTGCATCAACCGTGGGTGGGGTAGAATTTGGTCTGCCCTATTATTACAATATCGCGCCGAATCGTGATCTGACTTTGTATCCGAAAATCATTTCGCGCCGTGGTCTGCAATTGGGTGCCGACATGCGTTACCTCGGCGATACTTATCGCGGTGAGACGACACTTGAAGGTTTGGAAGGCGATAAATTAACAAATACCAGTCGTTATGCATTGACCTCGACACATCAACAACTGCTGACGCCGGCATTGAACTTGAGCTGGGATATTAATATCGCGTCAGACGATAACTACCCTTCAGATTTTTCGAATTCTATTACCAAAACTTCCCAGCGTCTGCTGCCACGCAATATCAATGCAACGTATTCGGGCTCATTTTGGGATCTCAGCATCTTGGCGAGTAATTATCAAGTTTTACAAGATCTGAATGCCCCCATTGACAGACCGTATGATCGGTTGCCGCAAATACAGTTTCATTCTGGGCAACGCGATATATTGGGTTTCGATTGGGCTTTTGATGCAAGCCTGACCCGTTTTTGGCACCCTACTTATGTGCGTGGAGACCGTCTGGTCATTAATCCTCAATTGTCGCTGCCGTTTGTGCAACCTGGTTATTTCATTACACCGAAGCTGATGTTGCATGCGAATGCCTATCAACTGGCAAATCAAGATCCGGGTTATGCCTCTAATTTTACGACTGTAGTGCCAACCTTTTCTGTCGATAGTGGAATGGTGTTTGAGCGGCAGAGTTCTTTGTTTGGGCGTGAAATGACGCAAACTCTGGAGCCACGTTTATTTTATGTGCGTACACCATATGTGAATCAAGACGCAGTACCGCTTTTTGATACAACCGACGCAGATTTTAACTTTGCGCAAATTTTTAGTGAAAACCGTTTTAGCGGGCAAGATTTGGTCGGCGACTCGAATCAAATTACGGCTGCATTGATATCTCGCTATATTGAGATGGATGGCGAAGAGCGATTAAAGTTAGCCATTGGACAGCGGTTTTATTTCAATACACAGAAAGTGTTGACTGACACCACAATGACACCAAGTCGCTCAGACCTGCTGTTAGCCGCAACTGGACAAATAACGCGTAGTCTTGGATTGGACCTTGGCTTACAGCTAAGTCAAAGCACACGCCAATCGGTAAAGTCGAATTATGGTATCCGTTGGCAACCTGAGCCGAAGAAAGTATTGAATGTGGCATACCGTTTTCAACGCGATAGCTTGGAAGAAGTCGATATTTCGGCACAATGGCCAATTGGAAGGCGCTGGTACGCAGTCGGCAGAAGCAACTATTCTTTAATGGATAGAAAGGTAGTTGATGGTCTGGCAGGTTTTGAATATAAAGCTGATTGTTGGGCGTTGCGTTTGGTGGCACAGCGGTTTGCAATTGATAGCCTCAACAACAATACTGGTTTTTCAATTCAGCTTGAACTTGGTGGATTAGGACGATTGGGTGTCGGAAATGATCCTATCGAAGCATTAAAACGTAATATCTCCGGTTATCAGCCGATTACTGAGCGTTAATACGCGATATGAAGAGCGCAATGAAGCGCTTTTTGGGGCAGTTAGTGAGTTTTTGGATATCGATGCGCAAGCATGATTGTTTGTGAAAACCCTGCTAACGTGTATATTGCAACTTTTATGCCGTGCAGCACTCTATAGTGTGGCACTGCTCAAACAGTTTTTTAGATCATTATGCGACATTTATTGCACATGAAACAACGTACTCTTTTATCTCTATTGGCATTCTCCGTTAGTTTGATCGCGGCACCAGCCAGTTTCGCGCAGCAAACAACTGCCGCTAGCCCAATAGTATCGACGCCAGCGAAGCCACAAGTTGTCAATAGCATTGCAGTGATCGTCAATGACGAAGTCATTACCAAGCAAGAAGTTGCAGAAAGGATGTCGACAGTTGAGCGCAATTTAAAAGCGCAAGGAACGGCGATTCCAGATCGTGCTGATTTGCAGAAACAGTTGTTAGAGCGCATGATTATTGACCGCGCTCAAATCCAATTGGCCAAAGAAAGTGGCATGCGCGTTGATGACGTGATGTTGGATCGTGCGATGTTGCGCTTGGCTGAGCAACAGAAAATGAGTTTGCAACAGTTCCGTAATCAGGTGGAGCGCGAGGGAACACCTTACGCTAAGTTCCGCGAAGCAATTCGTGATGACATCCTGATGCAACGCGTGCGCGAGCGTGAAGTTGATAGCAAAATCCTGATTACTGAATCAGAGGTTGATAACTTTTTGGCGATAGAAGCGAGCTCAAAAGCCGGCAAGCAAGAACTAAGTCTCGCCCATATCTTAATTCGCATTCCAGAAAATGCGACAGCCGATCAAATTGCTTTACGCCGTAATCGCGCAGAAGAAGTGTTGCAAAAATTACGTGCAGGCGGTGATTTTGCCAAATTGGCAGTGACCTATTCTGACAGCGCTGAAGCATTAAAAGGCGGCGATCTCGGCTGGCGTGAACAAGACCGTCTGCCACAATTATTTCTTGATGCGGTCAGTAAAATTAAACCAGGTGAAGTCACCGACATCATTCGTAGTCCTAACGGCTTTCATATTGTGAAGTTAAATGGCCAACGGGCCAGCAATGATGTCAAGCAGGATGCGGCGGTAGTCCAGCAAACGCATGTTCGTCATATCCTGATGAAACCGAATCAGATTATCACTGAAGCAGAAGTGCTGCAAAAAATGCAGGATATGAAGCGCAAGATCGTTGCCAAAGAAGCGACTTTCGAAGATCTCGCCAAAGCCAATTCTGCGGATGGTTCTGCGGCCAAAGGTGGTGATTTGGGCTGGATCTACCCAGGTGACACCGTACCTGAATTTGAACAAGCAATGAATAAACTGGCGATTGACGAGGTGAGTGACCCAGTCAAATCACCGTTCGGATACCATTTGATTCAAGTCTTGGAACGCAAAACAGAAGATCAGTCAAATGATCGCCAACGTCTTGCTGCACGTAACGCTTTGCGTGAACGTAAATCCGACGAAGCTTTGCAAGATTGGTTGCGTGAATTACGTGACCGTACTTATGTTGAATTCCGTACGGATGACAAATAATGTCTGATTCCAGATTGCCGGTCATTGCCTTAACGGTCGGTGAACCGGCTGGCATAGGACCGGAAATCTCGATACGTGCCGCCTGGGAATTACGCCATGAAGTGCGGCCGGTATTGGTTGGTGATGCCGCCTATCTTGCGATGCTGGCCAACGAGATTGATCCTGCTATTCAATTAATGGGCGTCTCTGTCGAGGCGCTCAGAAACTACGGCCTGTCGGCGATTAGCGCCGATAAAATAACTGTGATCGATTGCCCGCTCAATGCTCACGTGATTGCCGGTCAGCTTGATCCGCGCAATGGACGTTCCGTGTTGCATACGCTGGATGTGGCAATCGAGAGCGTACAACAGGGGTGGTGTGATGCGATCGTTACTGCGCCTTTGCAAAAGAGCACCATCAATGATGCGGGTGTGAAGTTCAGTGGACACACTGAATATTTCGCAGAAAAAACGCAAACCTCGCAAGTGGTCATGATGTTGGCGTGTGAAGCCAATGCGCATCTGGCGCAGCCTTTGCGTGTGGCCTTAGCAACGACCCACTTAGCGTTGAAAGACGTGCCAGCGGCAATCAAATTTGATGATTTGTTACGCACTCTACAAATTATTAATGATGATTTACGTCAAAAAATGGCCATCGCGCAGCCACGCATTTTAGTAACCGGACTTAATCCTCATGCGGGAGAAAACGGTTACTTGGGGCATGAAGAAATTGATGTGATCGCCCCAGTGATTGCAGCGGCCAAAAGTAGGGGCATCGCTGTCAGCGGGCCTTATCCGGCTGATACCTTATTTCAGCCAAAATATTTAGAACAGGCCGATTGCGTGCTCGCCATGTACCACGATCAAGGCTTGAGCGTGCTGAAACATGCGAGTTTTGGATTAGGTGTGAATATCACGCTAGGCTTACCATTGATTCGAACATCGGTTGATCACGGCACCGCACTAGATTTGGCCGCACAAGGGCTTGGGCATGCCGATATCAGCAGTATGTTGGTGGCAATTCGCGTTGCTGCTGATATGGCAAATAATAAAAAATAATCATGAAACATATTCCACGTAAACGCTTCGGACAGAACTTCCTGACCGATCAATTGGTATTGAGCCAGATCATTCGCGCGATCAATCCCAAGACTGGCGAAACTATGGTCGAAATCGGCCCGGGTTTGGCCGCTATGACACGCCTGCTTTTGGAAGGCATACCGCAGATGCATGTGGTTGAGCTGGATCGTGATCTCGTCACTCGGCTAAAAAAGAGTTTTCCGGCAGATAAATTGATCATCCACGAAGGCGATGCATTGAAATTCGACTTCAATACCATTCCTGTGCTTGAAGGTAAAAAATTGCGCGTCGTCGGTAATTTGCCATACAACATTTCTAGTCCTTTATTGTTCCATCTGGCAGAAATGGCGAACCAGGTTGAAGACCAGCATTTCATGCTGCAAAAAGAAGTTGTTGAACGCATGGTGGCGCCGCCAGGTAGTAAAACCTATGGACGTTTATCCGTCATGCTGCAATGGCGTTATGACATGGATTTATTATTTGTCGTCCCACCAGAAGCCTTTGACCCACCACCGAAAGTGGATTCGGCCATCGTGCGGATGATTCCGAAAAAAGAAACATTGGCCTGTGATCAGAAAAGTTTAGAAGCGGTCGTTACCAAAGCATTTTCACAACGTCGCAAAGTGGTGCGTAACTGCGTCGCCGGCATGTTTACCGAGCAGCAATTGATTGATGCGGGTGTCGATCCGCAAGCACGTCCAGAGACGATACCGTTGGAACAATTCGTGAATCTGGCCAGAATTTTACATGTGGCCACTATCTGATATCGCAATCCGGCTTCGCAGCCCGGCTTCGCAGCCCGGTTTAAGTTGATGTTGTCGTATTTTTTAAGCTGATTTTCTAAACTATGAACATTACGCTCACTCCTGAATGGCAATCCTTATTGCAACATCAGTCTCGTCTTGAAAAAAAACATTTACGCGATTTATTTGCCGAAGACCCGCAGCGCTTCACCCGTTTTTCGGCGGAATTGGATGGGTTGCTGATTGATTATTCTAAGCAAAGAATCGATCAGCCAACCTTGGATAGTTTATTAGCCTTAGCGCGGCTTTCTAAGGTCGCAGGCTGGCGTGATCGCATGTTTGCCGGGGAAAAAATCAACATCAGCGAAGACCGCGCGGTCTTGCATACCGCGTTACGGAATATGGATTTCAAACCGTTTCCAAACGCAGAAAATGATGTGATGCCACAAGTGCGCGCTGTACGCAAACAAATGCGTGACATTGTCGAGCGTGTCCGTAGCGGACTGTGGCGTGGCTTTAAAGGCGATGCAATTCAAAATATCGTGAATATCGGTATCGGTGGTTCTGATCTGGGTCCCAAATTGGCGACCCGTGCTTTATCCGCCATGCAGCATCCGAATTTGAATTTCTATTATGTATCCAATCTTGACAGCGCGCATCTGGCGCCGTTGCTGGAGGATCTGGATCCACGTACGACCTTGTTTATCGTGGCGTCAAAAACCTTCACTACGCAAGAAACCAGCATTAATGCCCACACGGCACGCACTTGGTTGATGGCGGCAGCGATGGAAGAATGGGCCGTGAGTAAGCACTTTATCGCCGTCACTTCCAGCCCGGAGAAAGCGCATGAATTCGGTATTCCTGACGACAATATCCTGACCATCTGGGATTGGGTAGGTGGTCGCTATTCATTGTGGTCAGCCGTTGGTTTATCGGTGGCGCTGGCGATTGGCATGAGCGGTTTTGAGCGCATGTTGCAGGGCGCAGAAACCATGGACAAGCACTTTTGCTCGACCCCGCTGGAGCACAACTTACCAGTTTTAATGGCTTTGATTTCGGTCTGGAATACCAATTTTCTGGGCGCAGAAACGACCGCAATTTTGCCTTACAACGAATCCATCCGGCACTTACCGGCATTCCTGCAGCAGCTGGAAATGGAATCGAACGGCAAAGCCGTTGGTCGTAATGGTGAACCTTTGACCTGTCGCGCGAACCCGATTGTCTGGGGCGAAATCGGCGTTAATGGTCAGCATGCGTTCTTCCAGTTATTGCATCAAGGCGGCTGGTTAATCCCGTGTGATTTTTTGGTGGCTGCGTCCAGCGATCATCCTTTGCCTGGCCATCAAGCACCTTTGTTAGCCAATTGTCTGGCACAAAGTGCTGCACTGGCATTCGGTAAAACTGAGGCACAGGCGCGTGAAGAGTTGAAGCTAGCCGGGCTTAACGAAGCGCAAATTGCCGCTTTACTGCCACACAAAGTTTTTGCCGGTAATCAGCCATCAACGACTATCTTGATGCCGAGTCTCGATCCATTCCAACTTGGTATGCTGCTGGCGCTGTATGAGCACAAAGTGTTTGTACAAGGCGTGATCTGGGGCATTAATTCGTTTGATCAATGGGGCGTGGAACTCGGTAAACAACTCGCCAATCGGCTGCTGCCAGCCATCCTTGGCAATCAGGATTACGACGCCAACCTCGATCCTTCCACTAGCGGCCTCATCGCCTACTTCCGCCGTCACGGTCACGTGTGATCTGCCGAAGAGGATAATTTGAAACATTCAAGTTATCCTTGTCTTTTCATTGCATTGCATTTCATTTCTGTTCTTAAATTCAATCGTGGGAGCATGACTCTTATCAATGATTGTCTCATCAAACAGCAGATAACTCCCCCATACCCGTCACCATTGGCGTGATCACATTCTCCAAGATTAATTGCGCTGTTAGCTGATCGAGCAGCCGAAGTCTTTTGATAGATTCATGGCTCATGTTCTCTGCACGGTCGGCAAAATTAGTTAGTGTTTGCTTCAATGGAGTGACCAATAATTATTGGCAATAATCACGCTGTGTCGAGTGTCGTTTCACATCTCTTACGTTTCCCAGTTTTATAACTTGATGGGGTGGCATCAACTTATAAAGGATTGCAAACAGAGACAGATTTTATATCGCTAATCTAAGGGATATTAAACGTTGAAAAATCGACGTACATTCGCACGAGTAATTTCTATCCGCAACTTTTATGCTGTTTTTATGAATTTTGCGTAAGCCCTAGATCACTTTCTTATTGCATTATTCATACAAAACCTACGGCTGTAGGTAGTTTACGTGTATAAAAAACATGCTTATTTTGTATGAATTGCGTATAAATGTTACTTATTGTTACTTTAATCATCTATATGTAACTTAATGTTTAATTACGTGTAACATATTGTTTTGTTTGATTGGTTTTGAAATATCACCAATAGTTACATTTTATAAAAAAGCTCGCAGTATGAAAACTTTAAATCGCATTGTTCTGATGGTTTTAAAGTCACCGTGCCTTCACGAAGAATCTCTTGAAACTTCTAATTTAGAAATAGTTCTTGACCTGATTTGTTTCTGAAAATCTTAGCGGTAACCTTTTTATTTCTTTTTTTATTAAGCTTAAAAATTAAGCATTTGACAACTAGCTGTTCGATATTTTTGAAAGCATGTAAAAACCGCTTTTTTCCTTTATACCGGAGAAAAGCATTTTCTAAAGAGGTTGAGAATGGCCAATAAATTTAATAATTTGATTAAGAGGATGATCGCATCTAAAACATTGCTTGTTTTTTTTGCTGCCATCGCGCTTGCTGGTACTGCTAGTGTTGGCGTAATAGCACTTCAAGATGCGGCTTCGACAGCAGATACAACTGGTCACAGAGGTGTTACCGATACTTCGCAAGCGCCAGATACGAATTCGCCTAACAAAGAGTCTGATTTTTCGGTGACGAATAATGGAGAGAATGAGCTCAATTTCATTAACAAATATGATTACTACGATCAAATGGATAATCCATATGCATACGCAAATAGGTTTATGCAAGTTAGCGAAAACAAGTTACGAGAGTTAGCTAAGGCTAAATTTTCAAACACTGACCCCCTTACAACCGATGATTTAGTTACTCCGCCGAAAAATAAAGTTGCCTTTTTGGTTGATGTATCAAGATACCCAACTTATCCCGGATATTATTATCTGTACGGATATGACAAGAGCGGTGAAAAATGGCTTGCGGCTGGCACATCTGACTCATCTTATGTAAAAAATAGTGGTAATTGGAGTTTACATTGGTCTTCGACCACAAATTTGTTGCACTTCAGGAGCGACAAGGGAGAGGATGGGGCGAGTAAGAATTATTGCATTGAATATGCAACCAACGGTGCAAAGATTAAACCCTGCATGATTAACAATCCCTTACAGATGTGGTATCCAAGTAATGCCGATGAACCAAATAACGCAGTTCCATTAGTAATATTTAAGTCACTTTACAAGAAAAATCAATGTTTAGGGCTTGCTGACGATGGGTATGCCTATTCTAATTATAGGTGTAATAACGGTATTAAGAGCACACAACGTTTAACGATGACTCTATACCAAGTACCAGGAACCAAGCGATTTTATTCGCCTACATTTTTCAATGATAATAAACAAACTGTTACTCCGTGGACAATATCACCATCTTGCGCCGTTCAATTATCAAATTATTTAGTTAATAAAGATAACGCTGATAATTCGGACACCGATCTGTTAACTTGCTTTCCTGTGGGCAAGGAAAAATTGGCAATTCCAGTAAAAACTGGCCACGATCCTGACATTTTAAAACGGTCACTAGATGGCAATCAGCCCCCCAATCCGGTCTATAAAGATCATCTTGGTAGAGAAGTCGAGATTGTCAAAAAGTTAGATCCACTCGCCCCTGGGCAAAGCCGCGTTTATGTCTTTGGAGTTGGGCAAGGTAACTTTGTGATGTTTGATGGTTATGGCTGGGAACATCCAGTGATCGTTGATGCCGGGAGTCTAGAGCGGACTGCTGAGTGCAATAGCGATGGAACCCGGCGACTTGCAATAGATCGCTTTTTAACCAGAACTGATGCGGCTCAGATTGCTCGCTATTTGATGCAGCCACAAGGGGAGAACAGCCCAATTAGAAGGCCTTTGGTATTTGTTAGTCACCCTGACCAAGATCATACGAACTTATTGGCTGACGATCCTGGATTGACTACCATTTTTGGTATATTAAGTGGTTCACGCATTTTTCCGCAAACGATCTACCTCGGCGGACATTATGAAAATTACTCAGCCCCAATGCGAATGTGGATATCAGACGTCATAGATCATGGGGGGGCTGGCACGGGCGTTTTTGATAGCATCGAAATCGGCGTGAATCCACGTCAAAGTTTGGCTAGAGACCTCACACAACCTGGTGCGTTAAGCTTGATAAGCGCAAGTTCTCCCGTCTCGAACACTGCTACGGCCTCAACCAGTGGTGCGGCCTCGACCAGTAATGCGGCCTCGACCACTGTAACGGCCTCGACCAGTGGTGCAACAAATAACAACACGGGAGCAATCCCCAAAAAGCGTAAGTGTACTTATAATACGCCACGAGAATCTAAAAGGCGTAAAGTTGATAGACCACGAACGCCCTTTGATGCCAGTATTGACCTTATCCCTACAACGGGTGCGCTGCATGGACCTCGAATTAATATTTTAGCTTCAAATCATAATTCCAAGGATCCGAATGCGACCAGTCTCATCGTACAATTAACTAGTGGCGATTACTCCGTGATCACTTCTGGAGACGCTGCCCGTGCAGCTGAAGCAGAGGCAATACGTACTGCAACTAGATTACGATCATTGGAAGGCAGGACGCAAGGTATCTGGATAGGTTCTCATCATGGAGCTGATACAGATGGAAGCAACAGCTTGGCCTTTGCTGATACTGTTCAGCCGGCGATAATTATTTTTTCTACTGGGAATCATGGGGTAAGGTACGGGCATCCCCGATCATCAAATTATGATAGGTTGATCAATCATGTTATGTCGATATCGGAACATCTGTCCGCGACTAAGACAGACAAAGACAACACTGTGACTTGGACATATAAAAAGAATGATAAAACTGGGGAATATGAACAAGTCGATCTGGAAAAGAAAGCTATGACGGCGGACGAGAAAAAGGCGTCACTGAGTGAATGGGAGTTTGATATGATGAGTCAAGCGATATTTAATACAAGAGAAAACGGGTCTATGATCTTTACGCTGACACCTGGTGGCGCTTACTCTCGAGTAAATAATGCAGATATAGCGACGCGAAACGTAACTAACTTCACCCGTATTCAATTGTATATGCCGGGAAATTTAGATAGATCTGAAGTTCAAGCAGGTATCAATCAAATTATTCAAAACAACATATTCGAAACATCGGCCAGTATTCTGGCAAATTTCAATAATTACGTTTTGGCACGTGAACCTGCTGATAGGACTCATCCACTTTTCGTGATGGATGATGGTACCGCAGCATCCTTACCGGCCTCTACTGCAGTATCCTCACCTGCCGCTACCGCAGCATCCTTACCTGCCGCTACAGTGGATGGAGGACTAGACTTTTTCACAGCTGCTGTAACAGTTATTAGATTGTATGCTATGAGCCAACTAGCCAATTTGCAGAGCCCGTGGGGGAAGTCGAAATAAGTTGTTCTTTCAGATAAAAAATAAAGAGCAGAAACTCTCTGACAATGTTTTTTTACAGGAGCTTAAATTCAGCTCCTGTCAGATTGAGAATTCGCCACACCGAAGTCTGGTGTCAGATTCTTTTTATGTCGATGTTGTTTATTTTTTGTTTGCTGTTGACGCGTATCGCAAGTCCGCTTTCTTTCGATGGAAAGCAAGCGGACGGTGCTTACCATAGCGATAGTATTCGTTGCGCCCTGAAGTTCAATTGCGACACTGTTGTTAAATCTATCGTGCGCTTTATTTGTTTGGACTGACCCGTCCTGAAATAGATTGACAGTTTTCTTCCTAATTGAAAGGAACGTCAATGGAATCAAGCAAACGTAGGAGTCAAAGAGATTACACGCTGGCTTTTAAATTGTCAGTTGTCGATCAAGTAGAAAAAGGCGAGATAACGTATAAGCAAGCACAATTACGTTACGGCATACAAGGTCGCTCAACGGTTCTGGTTTGGTTGCGCAAACATGGGACGCAAGACTGGCATACTATCGGATTAAGAAAAAATCTCTCTACATGTAAGTCCAAAGATCCTCTACCCCAAACACCTGAGCAACGTATCAAAGAGCTTGAAACGCAGCTCAAGGAGGCGAATGAAAAAGCCCAATTATTTGAAGCGATCGTCGCTGTCATTCGAGATGATTTTGGTATTGCCATCCCAAAAAAGCTTTCCGGCAAGTCCTTGAAGAAAAGAAAGTGCCCGCAATAAGTATTACCAAGGCTTGCCATTATTTTGGGTGGACACGTCAGGCTTATTATCAACAAATAAGCCGGGATCAAGTACGAGAAGGTGAGCATGATCAGGTTGTTCGATGGGTTAGTGAGGTGCGCTTACGTCAGGCCAGAATCGGCACGCGTAAGCTGTACCATTTAATGCGGAACTGGTTACAACAAGGAGGAATCAAGCTAGGACGGGATGCGCTGTTTAAGTTACTCAAGGAGCGCCGCTTACTGGTACAGAGAAAACGTGCCTATCATAAGACAACCAATAGCCATCATCGGTTTTATAAGCACCCTAATTTACTCAAGGAAGGCGCACAGCAGGTGATTGCATCCAAGCCGGAACAAGTCTGGGTGGCAGATATTACTTATATTCCGACCAAAGAGAAATTTGTGTACTTAAGCTTGATCACGGACGCCTATTCGAGAAAAATTGTTGGGCATCATGTGCACGCTAGTTTGCAAACCGAGGAAGTCAGCGTTGCTTATAAGTTGGCATTACGACACAGACGAAGTCATTCGCCATTAATTCATCATTCGGATCGCGGGATTCAGTATTGCGCTACGTATTACCAACAAATCCATCAACGATTTGGCATTCAGTGTTCAATGACAGATGGCTATGATTGCTATCAGAATGCACTGGCTGAACGGGTCAACGGTATTCTTAAAGAAGAATTTCTATTGCATACGCCAGCCAATTTAGCAGAGGCTCAGAAATTGATTGCGCAGTCCATTGATATTTACAACACTGAAAGGCCACACACATCACTTAAAAACAAAACGCCCGATGAGGTTCATCGGGCGTGATTGCAACAGTTTTACCTGTCAACTTATTTTAGGACTAGACAGACTTCGTCATTGCAACGGATATTGAATTAAGTTATCCAACGTAGTTGTAGTAAATCTACGCTCAAATTGTCACATCTGAACTTCGCTGTATCAACTCAATCTTATAACCATCAGGGTCTTGTACAAAGGCAATGATGGTTTTTCCACCTTTTACCGGACCAGCTTCACGCGTCACGTTGCCACCACGTTCCTTGACGGCAGTACACGCTGCCTCTGCATCAGGTACGGCAATCGCGATGTGACCGTAGGCCGTGCCCATATCGTATTGCTCTACGCCGTAGTTATAGGTCAGCTCCAGTTCTGCATGTTCAGGATTGCTGCCATAGCCCAAAAATGCCAGGGTATATTTGTATTCTGGGTTATCGGATTGGCGCAGTAGGTGCATGCCCAATACTTTGGTATAAAAATCGATAGAGCGCTGCAAATTTCCGACGCGTAGCATGGTGTGTAAGATTCTCATGGTTTTTCCTTGGCTGGTAGGGAGAGTGGGGGGGATGATTAAACATCGGTCATGGCTTTAATCCGCCATTCTTACATAAACTTTGGTTCTGCGTTATTGCGTGAAATAGTGCCTTTGGTAATATAGGGTTGATTTGTTATTTGGACATTGCGTTTTGATGTCACGCAGTCGATGTTGTTATTTGTTTTGTTAATCAGTGATCTTCATTACAGGCCGCTTCCAGACCGCTTTCCAGCCCGCTTTCCAACTCTCATCGCAGACCTTCTCCGGTTTGTGGCTGAGGGTCTGAGATGAGGGCGTTGCTCGCTTTTTAATGAAGCAAGTTCGTGAGGGATTTCTATATTTTATCTGCCGCGAAATAGCCTTCGTCATAGGCTTTGCAATAAGTCTTCCAATCTGCATTGACTTGCTTTGCACATTTTTCGCTGAGTTTTATTAGTTGCTTGATCCAGTCTTTTCCCTGCGAGAAGGCGATCAATTCATCGGCTGTCGCAGAGCCTTGGCGCCCAGAGCTGCGTAGCTGCGCCGAGGCGACGACGACGCCCATGACTTCGATCACTTTTTTAACATCGGTGAGCGAGCTCACTGAACCATCCAAAGTAACACGGTCTTCCGAAGGCTGTAGCGCGCGCAATATGTAAGATTTATTTTTGATGGTCACCGGGTGCAAGAAGGCCATAGAAACTGCTTGCATGCGTTTTTGCACCGTCACCACACGTTGCGCTTCCGACTGCCATTGTGGTTGTGGCGTATTCAAATACGGTGCCAAAGAAGAGGGAACTGCCTCTTTTAAATCGAGTAAATAATTTTGATCCGGACTGCCTTTGCCCTGAACCAGAATAATGTAGCGATCAACACCGAGACTGCCATTGCCCGCAATGCGACGCGCGACATCGATAGGTTTAAAGAATTTTTTATCAGGTTGATTTTCGGCAAATTCTTTGAGGAATTTCTCGACCATTTCTCTTTGCTTCGGGCTCACCGCTAACGCTCGTTTGCCATCAATACGAATGCGTCGTTTTTCACCTTTAAAGAGTGTGCGGTGATCAAGAAAATCACAACGTTGTCTGAGTTTGACCGCAGTTAATAAATTGCGTACCAAACCGACGGAAGTTTCTCTTTCTATCCAATGACTTTTACCGCTCGCCAGCACAGTTTGATAGCTCGATAAGAATTCCTTGACGAGACCTTTGGCATCTTCGCTATTGATGCCCAAACTTTTGGCGCCGACCAAAATACTCGTCAGGAAGCGAATTAAATCCCAGTGTGTCGGTGCCAGCACTGCTTCATCGAAATCGTTCAAATCGAAATACGGGAGGCGGTTATCGCCCTTATAGCTACCGAAGTTTTCCAAGTGCATGTCGCCCATGCACCATGTTAGCGGCGCTTGCATCGCGTGCAAATCCGGCGCCACGCGTTCATAGAAGAGGTGACAAGTGGCGCGCAAAAAAACGAATGGTGAAGTGCGCATGTTGCGATATTTCATGAGCAGCCGTTCAGGCTCACGTGTTTTATTAAAGCTAGAAATCGTCGAACAAACATCGATCATTTGAGGCTCCTGTATATTAAATTCGTTTTAAACTTGCCATGCGATTTGATTTTTGATCCCGCTAGAATCTAGCGTAAAAATTTTTGAAAATCATCATCTGCAATACTCTTAAAGACATAACCTTCGGCGAGCAAACGCGTAATAATTTCGTCTAAATTTTTTAAAGTATTCGGATGAATTTCATGCATCAGCACGATACCACCATTATGTGCATGCACGGAAGAAATGACGTGCTCAAGATAATTTTTGCGATTTTGTGCAAGTACGCCGCAACTAAGCGCTTCTTTTAAATCAACACTACCTTTGTGATCAAACGCCCAGTCGCACGAATCAACATGCCAGCCGACAATTTTCTGGTCCATTGACTTGAGTAATTGATTGGATTCGCAACTCGAATTACCGTAGGGGTAACGAAATAATTTGTGTGTATTAAATGGCGCACTTATTGCGTTGCTTTTTTGAATTTCTACGGCCTGTTCTTCCGCCGTGATTTCATGAAAATTTGGGTGACTCCATGAATGGTTGGCGATCAGCGTGTAGTCAGATTCTTGTACGAGTTTAACCAACTCAGGATGTGCTTGCACTTTGTCACCGATCATGAAAAAGGTCGCCGGAATTTTATGCTTTTTTAAAATTGCCAAAATAAATTCCGTTTGAACTGGTTCCGGACCATCGTCAAAGGTCAGAGCGACTTCTTTCGCTGGAGGTATCAGACTAATTTCTGATTCATAACGGCAGGTCGTTTTTAATGTTTCTTCATCTGTCGTTAAGCGTTCTTTTAACTTATTCATCCGGTGTTTTTTGATTTGCCCCGTTTCATCTTTGACATTGTGTGTCGGGCTAGCTGGTGGCGCATTGACGAAAGTAGCACTGGCAGATGTGCTCGCCTGAGTCGCGGCTTTTGTCTCTAGGCCATCCGCCGCCTGTGTATTGCCTTCAAAGAAAAAGGCAGACAGGACGGTAAAGCACAGAAAGCTGAAAAAGCGGAGGAGCGTATTCTTAAAATGACTGGAATGTTCCATGGCGTTGATGTCAAGGGCTAATAATAAAGTCAACATTATCTCTAATTTTGGAACTTGACCCTAATGTTCGTGTTGAAATTCGTCTTGAACTCAGTCTGTGAAAAATATTGCACTTAGAAAATAGTTCTTAATTCCGTAGCAAAGAGAATATTTTATTTCCATGCGGAAATGGTTAGATATTGTTTCGCTACGTAACTATGCGCCCAAAGCTTATTAAAATAGAGCTTTGGTGAAAAGTAGCCTACTGATTTGCCTTCACACAAACTAAGATCAGGCTGACGTTATCGGGCTTGATGCAGATTTTTATTGAGTAAGTGCTTTGGACAGACATGGATTTGTCCCAGACTAGGTTGCCTGGATTGCATAGCGCCTACCTTCGTTATAGCAAAACAGGAATAGGAAAAATCAACATGAAATTTAAGTTACTCTCTTTAATAAGCTGTTTCTTTGTTCTGGCGGCGCAATTAATAATGCCTGGTCCGAGTTTTGCCGCAGCGTCACCAAGTACAACAGATATTGTCTCCGTCAGTAGTGGACAGTGTTTGAATGTGTATGGCGGCCAAACAACTTCCGGCGGCAAAATTATTCAGTGGCCGTGTGACGGCGGTGCCAACTCTAATTGGACCCTGACACCCTTAGCCAACGGCAACTACCATATTGCCGCCCTGAACTCAGGCATGTGTCTTAACGTTCCTGGTTCGAGTCAGCAGTCGGGTGTGCAATTAATACAATGGCCTTGCCAAAGTACGGCGGTCACCAATGATCAATGGGTGATTAAGCAAGTAAGTTTGTCGACGTTCCAGATTATCTCCGTGGCGACAGGTCAGTGTGTGAATGTTTATGGTAACAGTCAGGCCCAAGGCACACAGATTATTCAATATGCTTGCCAGAACGCAAATGGTGTTACTAACGATCAGTTTTCTTTGTATTTGCCAAGTGCCGCAATTGGTACTTTGCCATCAAGCTGGAGTGGTGTGATTCCTATGCCGCTCACACCGGTCGGGATCGCCAACTTGCCGAACAATAAACTCATGATGTGGTCTGCAGATTCTCCTGTCAGCTTCAATGGCGATAGCGGCTATGGAAATAGTCAAACGTATACCTCGATTTTTGACGTTGCGAGCGGTACGCCATCTGCATCGACAATTGTCAACGTTGGTGCCAATATGTTTTGTCCTGGTACTGCATTATTGCCAAATGGTAATCTGCTCGTGAATGGCGGTAGCAGCAGCCCGAAAACGCAGATTTATAACTGGCAGTCGAATACCTGGGCGGCCAGCGGTAACATGAATATCCCACGTGGCTATGAAGCTGACACCACCTTGCCTAACGGTAGCGTTCTGACCTTAGGTGGTTCATGGAGTGGCGGTGGAAACAGTAAGAGTGCGCGGAATCGGACTGCAGAGGTCTGGAGCAGCAATGGCAATTGGAAAGTCATGAGCGGCATTCCGGAAAACAATGTGATTGGCCCTGATCCGCAAGACGTTAATTCGGTGTACCGCGGCGATAACCATCTGTGGTTATTCGCGACCAGCGGTGGCATGGTGTTTCATGCTGGCCCAAGCGCGCAAATGAATTGGATTAATACCAACGGTAATGGAACAATCAGCTCTGCCGGTAACCGCGGCAATGATCCGTATAGTATTAATGGCAATGCGGTCATGTACGATATCGGAAAAATTCTTAAAATTGGCGGTGCTCCTGCTTACCAACAAAATTCTGGCACGACGTATGCAACGAACTCAGCCCATCTGATCGATATTAGTGGCGGCAGCACCAAACCTGTACAAACCAAACAATTAGCAGGGATGAGCTATCGCCGTGCTTTTGCTAATGCCGTGGTGTTGCCAAATGGTAGCGTTGTGGTCGTAGGTGGACAAACTATTCCTCAGCCATTTACAGACTCGTATGCCGTGATGGTGCCAGAAATCTGGGATCCGGTAAAACAAGTGTTTCAGTCATTGAAACCAATGCAAACACCTCGTACCTATCACAGCACGGCGCTCTTGCTTCAAGATGGACGCGTTTTTGTTGGCGGCGGCGGCTTGTGTGGAGCCGGCTGTCCGCAGAATCATTTGAATACAGAAATTTTGACACCGCCGTATTTACTGAATGCAGATGGCAGCCCTGCAGTCAGACCACAAATTGCTTCTGCACCAGGTAGTGCGAAGTTGGGTAGTCAAATACAAGTCAACACCCAAAATCCGGTGACCAGTTTTGCATTAATGCGCTTGTCGGCAACCACGCACACAGTGAATAATGATCAGCGCCGGGTTCCATTGACTATTTCGACACAACAGGCGGCAGGTAGTACTGGCGTTTCGTATCGTTTGACTATACCTGCCGACAGCGGTATTGTGTTGCCAGGTTATTACATGTTGTTTGCATTGAACGCGCAGGGTGTTCCTAGCGTTTCAACGATTATTTCAATTAGTTAAGCGTACATGGTGCGGTGAAAATACGTCTAAAACTTGTCCTGTATTTTGTATGGAGCACCTTCAACGGTAGCGTATGTGTTGCTGCTGAAGGGGTGCAAACTTCAGTACAAAGAGGAGAGGACTTGTTTTATGGTCGAACCGAGGTCAATGGTAAGCTTTACCTTCATAACCGTACGCTAGGTTCACCTTATGTTCGATGTGTGAATTGTCATCATGTCGAAGATCAACCCAAGTCATCAAAACTGAATACAAACGAAAACTCGTTTGGGCCTTTGTTGGGCGCGCATTTTATTCAAACGCCCAACAACTCTCGCGGCGGTCCGGTTCGTTCCTATGAACCGGAGAGTTTTTGTAAGATGTTACGTAGTGGCATGGATCCATCACAAATTTTGATACGCACTGATATGCCGCGATATATATTGACGGATGATGACTGCAACGCCTTGTGGTCTTTTCTCATGGCACATTAAAATGATGCCTCAAGATCAGCCTCAAAATCAGCGTCAGCGTCAGCGCCGTGATATGTTACGGTTGATGAGTGCGTTGCCTTTACTCTCGATCCCGCTCCCACTTTCACTTTCACTATCACTGCTGCCTGTCGCATCAGCGTCTGCTGGTACTGCAGTGGTTGATGGAACCTTGGGTGGGCATGGCTATTTTTATCCTCCAGTCTTGTTGCCGGATTTTGGAGTGACTGATCACACCGGAAAGCATGCCTCTTTCCGCCAAATCTTGCATGGGCATATTAGTCTCGTGCAGCTCATTTTTACAAGTTGCTCCAACGTCTGTCCAATTCAAGGTGCGACCTTTAGTCAGTTGCAAGAATTGATTCCAGCCGCGCACCGTTCTAAGGTACAACTACTGTCGATAACAATAGATCCGCTGAATGATAATCCTGAGGCGCTGGCTGCGTGGTTAAAGCAATTTAATCCACAGCCGATGTGGAAAGCATTGAGACCAGACATCAAGGCAATCGATACTGTCCGCCAATTGCTGAATCAAAATAAGACGGATGTCAATTCACATCTCAGCGAAGTGCTATTAGTCGATGCCTCCTCCAAGCTGGTATGGCGTTCATCGGAACTTCCCTCATCAGAAGCGTTGGCCGACAAGGTATTAGCACTTTTTGTGAAACGCTAATTTTCACGCAGAAACAGACCAATCAGGATTGGTTGGCGGGATTAGATGGAATCAAAAAATCAAAATGCGGCTCGCTACCTGTTCGCGCTGGATAATACAAAATTTGTGTACCTTTGCCATGTTCCAGTGGGAAGTTCATGATCTCAAAAATACGTTGATCGCGTCGAGAAATAAACGCATTTTCATTTAATTTGAAGAACATGCCGTAGCTGGTTTGTTTGTCGCTGACGACATTCTTACCTGTCTTCGGATCAACGATGGTGGCGGGCGTCAAATGCTACCGTGTCAGATTAATCCGTTGCTCACATTCTTCCGAACTCATTACGTTGCGGAGCTTTGTCGAGCGTTGTCGAGCGTTGTCAAATCAGGGCGCTCGGCACGGGCGCTGATAAGTCTTTGTTCTCATCATATTTAATTATTCCATAAAGACAGACGGCGGCGTGATGCCCATTTGCGGCAGGGTACTTGGAAAATCGATCGTCACCAGACGGTGCTTGGCCAGCATTTTTTCTAATTTTCTGAGCAGGCTCGTTTCCGTAAAGGGCTTCACAATAAAATCATCGACCCCCGCATCAATTGCCGCGAGGATATGTTGCTTATTGGCGGTCGATGAATACATCAGAATGGGTAAGCGGAACCGTTCAGGGTCATGTCGGATCGTGCGAATTAAATGCAACCCGTCCATATATGGCATGACGTGATCTGTAATGATAAATTCGATCGGTGCCCCGATATATTTTGTGGTTCGAAAGGTGCGTAAGGCCATCTCGCTATTTTCAGCTTCCGAGATTCTGCCAAACCCGATATTTCTTAAGAGACTAACCATCAATCGCCTCAAGTGCGGCTCATCACTGACCACCAGAAAATGAAGATCTGTATTCATAGGAACGTATCTTTAGTCGCAATCACTTGGACAATGAAGATAGCAGTCGAATGGAGGGCAGCTCTGTTCGGTGGGTAACCGATGCCTTTACGCCCTCGTTAAGTTGCGATGTATGCGGTCTCGAAAAAAATCAACGATATCAACACACTTGCTTATTTCACAGGTTGCGCAAATACCGGCAGGCTGCCGGCACCAGATTGACCAATGGCGGCAACACCAAAGACGTAGTTATCTTTCGATATTCCTTTAAGGACGTCATGGTCGATCAATCCAACATCTTTGGTGTGTTGCCATACGCCAGCAGCAGGTTCGCGCCAGACAATCCGGTAACCAGCCACGGACTGATCGATGGGGGCTTTCCAGACCAGACTGGTGTCATTGCTGAGGTCAACCACTTTCATGCCAACCTCTTGAGGTGGTAGCGGGGCCAGTGCAAGGCTACCCATTCCTGCGGCGTTGGCCTGGGCGACTCGTGCAACGTAGCTAAAATCCACAAACTCGGATAAATCACCTTGTTTGACACCGTTTTCAAGGCGAATATTCTGATGTTGATGGGCAAAGTTTTCAAACGGTTCGGTGAAACGTACAGCGGCATAGCCCCGTTCTAGAAATGGCAGATGATCACCGCCACGTAAGAAGCGATCACGTCGATGAATCAGGTTGATATGAAAGCCCGGTAAATAACTTTCCGCCGCTTGTTTCAGATAGCGTCCCAATTGATGCGTCGGCGTATCATCGATACCGCCGCTGCGTAAGATCGTATCGATCATTTTGCGTGATTCTTCTGGTGAGCGAGCCAAGGTCGTGGTTGGGGGCGCTTTTTGCCCGTCCAGGACGGTTTTGAGTAATGGAGTGAAGCCGTCAGCAAACAGACGTACCTGCATGTCATCGCGTTGTCCATCATCACCGACTGGTGAACCGATGATATCGTTATTGAGCATGCCGATAATGTTGCGATGTTCTTGTGCGGCAACTTCGGCTACATGTTCTGCACCTAACAAGCCTTGTTCTTCGCCTGCCACATTCATAAAGACGAGCGTGGCCGGCCATTCATACGGTGCAAATGCACAGGCCATCGCCAACACTGCAGCGCTGCCAGACGCGTCATCATTGGCTCCAGGGGCATCGCTGACAACATCAAGTACATCGGTTGCCCTTGAATCGTAATGTCCGCTGACGATAATCACACGTTCGGGTGAAGCGGTCCCCTTGAGTGTTGCGACCACATTAACGATATTGGTTGGTTGTGGCACGCGGCGACCAACAGGCTCGATATGCTCATCGAGCGTGACAGTCATGCGGCCGTGACTTTTGGCCGCACACTTTGTCATTTCTTCGGCAATCCAGCGTCGTGCTGCACCAATACCCCTGGTCTCAGAAACCGTGTCAGACAAGGTATTGCGCGTGCCAAAAGAAACCAGTTTGTCATCATAGTATTTGATTTGAGATGACCGGATATTTTCGATAACGGCAGAAATCTGTCGATCTGGTGCGAACTGTTCCGCGCTGGCGTTTAGCGATGACAAGGTGATGAATAAACTGGGTAGCAATTTGCGCACAGTAGAACCTCCGTAATGGTTTGTCTTCAAAGTATACACGTCAGTGATTTGCATGTCCGCTGGGTTTTCGCACCTGTACTTCGATCTCTGTCGCGCTATTTTGTTTGTGTGGCATTGAGTGCCCACTCTCTGATTGGAAGCGTGCAGGTTCAGTTAAAGTGCCGTTGTATTCGAAGGCTACGGTGCCAGGTGGGTGGGCGAACCAGCCGGGGTCTTTGTAATCTCCCGGCTTTTGATGTTTGCGTACCTTTAATATACTGAACATGCCGCCCATTTCGACGCCACCAAACGGACCTTCTCCGGTCATCATTGGTACCGTGTTTTCAGGGAGAGGCATTGCCATTGGAGCCATTTCAGCCATTCCACTTTCACCCATGACCATATAGTCCGGCACCAGATTTGTGATTTTCTGCACAACGTCACTTTGGTCGACACCGATCATGGTAGGTACTTCATGACCCATCGCATTCATGGTGTGATGGCTTTTGTGACAATGAACCGCCCAATCGCCTTCCTCATCCGCAATGAATTCGATTTGCCGCATTTGTCCTACGGCGACATCGGTGGTTACTTCTGGCCAACGTCCCCCTTTTGGTGTGGGGCCACCGTCGGTGCCGGTTACCGTAAATTCATGACCATGTAAATGGATAGGGTGGTTGGTCATTGTCAGGTTCCCGACGCGAATACGTACTTTGTCATGTTGACGCACATTCAGCGTGTCGATGCCCGGGAAGATGCGGCTATTCCAACTCCAGATGTTGAAATCTGACATCGTCATAATTTTGGGCGTGGCGCTGCCAGGATCAATGTCATAAGCGTTGAGCAGAAAGCAGAAATCGCGGTTGACCTCGTCGATGAGTGGATGCTTGACCTTGGGATGCGTTACCCAAAAGCCCATCATTCCCATCGCCATCTGCGTCATTTCGTCTGCATGGGGATGGTACATAAAAGTGCCAGCGCGCCGGGCGACAAATTCATAGACGTAAGTTTTACCTGGTTGAATCGATTTTTGCGTGAGACCACTCACGCCATCCATGCCATTGGGTACGCGTTGCCCATGCCAATGTACACTGGTGTGCTCAGGCAGCCGGTTCGTGACGAATACTCTGACGCGGTCACCCTCGACCACCTCAATTGTTGGTCCCGGACTCTGGCCGTTGTAGCCCCATAGATGTGCTTTAAAGCCGGGTGCCATTTCGCGTACCACCGGTTCGGCGACCAGATGGAATTCCTTGACACCGTTGTTCATGCGCCAGGGGAGCGTCCAACCATTGAGTGTCACAACTGGGTTATAAGGTCTGCCGGAATTGGGTACCAATGGCGGCATGGTATCTGGTGATGTTTGACTAACTGGCTCTGGTAGGGCAGCCAGTGCCACTTTACTGACCGTCGCCGCAGCGACTGCTGCCGTCATCGTACCTGCACCACGTAAAAAGTTTCTTCTTGAATTCATTGTGTGTACTCCGTTATTCTGCCATGCCAGCGGTGAATCCGCTCGTCGGCGGGGCGAGGTTGGGCTTGCCTGTTAAGGCCATGTCCAGATCAGCCTGTGCGATCCAGAAGTCGCGTAGTGCCTCGATATAGCTATTTACAGTGATGATTTGAGTACGGGCATCGGCCAGTAGATCAAATACACCAATGAACATACCGTTGTAGCGTAATTGGTTTTCTTCGCTGATACGCTTTTTGATGGGCACAATTTCGTCGCGATAATGACGCGCTATATCGTAGCTGGAACGATAGATTTGATAGGCTTCGCGCACTTCGGAACGGGCATTGATCGCAGTGTGCGCGGCGATGTTGATCGATTGCATGTAAAGCGCCTCGGCCTTGGCAACTTTGGCCGTACCCCAATCGAACAAAGGTAGTTCGAATGAAACTTCGTAGCCATTTTTGTAGCTAGCCGCAGCTGCACCTTCCAGTACGCGAGCCGGACCAAATTCCAGAACGTTGATCAAGCGCGTAGACTTGGTGAGGCCCAGATTCTTGGCCAAGGCCTCAGATTGCAAACGCGCTGCCTTGACATCCAAGCGTTGATTGATGGCCGTCTGTTCGACGTCAGGCAATTCATTGAGAAGTTGCGGTAGGTCAGGCAATCTTTCAGGTAAGGTAAATTGTGTCTGCTGGCCCCACAGACCAAGCAGACGCGTGAGCCGTTCGCGGCTAGCCACAGCAGCTTGTTCCGAACGAGCGAGGCCTAACACAGCATCAGCATAAAAACTCTGTTCCCGCGCTTGCTGCAATTGGTTGAAATTGCCAAGTTGCGTCATGCGGCGCGCCAATTCGGCGCTGGCCTCCGCTGCTTGTCGAACCTGCTGCGCGTACCGTACTGATTCTGCGGCGGCGACTGCCCGGTAATACGCCTTGCGTGCTTCGGCGGCCAATTGCAAGACGTCGAGGCTGACAATACGTTGCGTTTGTTCGAAACGCCGTCGTTCAATGGCGCTGGTTTGCGGTATTGTTACTAAGGCGAATAGGTTGAAGGTGATCGCTTGCTCGATCTTGAGTTCACGTCCATCTGCGCCAGCCTGACTGGCCCGTAACATGGTAAAGCGCGGATTTGGCAAACGTCCGGCCTGTACAAGATCGGATTCGCTGATAGCCAGCTCGGCAAACTTGGCTTGCAAACCACGATTGTTCAGCAGAGCTAGTTGCACGGCGTCGTCAACGCTTAAGGGTTTATCCAATAATTCGGCAACTCGTTTGGCAATGGCGACTTCGTCTGCCTCTGATCTGGCCCAGGTGACGTCTTTGCCGAGCTGCTCGCGGGTAGTAGCGGCAACACTGTTGAACCCACCGTCCTGAGTAAAGGTGGCGCAACCACTTAAGAAGAAGGTTGCAATGCCATAAACAGCAAAACCGACGACACGCTTAGTCTGAAAATTAACGGCGTTCATCGTAGGCCTCGGTGGTTTTGGCGCGATATGGAAGTTGGTGCAACGATTAATGCGACGAGCGCCGCGCTTACTGAAGGCCGACTTGTCCGGGATTGTGGCTGTGCATGGACGGACGTAGAAGCCGGCATCACGCCGGCCTGCACGATATCTCGCATCCCGCCATTGGGGATAAAATTTTGCATGAATTTCTCACGTGATCATGTGGATTGACCTGCAAGCAATGCACGCAGGAACAGCAATGCAAGCAGGAATAGCATGTCAATGACACTATGCCTTAAACACACTTACGTGTTAGCTAAGTATCATTCTTAGGTAATGAAAAATCGTGGTGGCCGGTCAAGTCGACTGCGATGAATCGAGAGTTCTGCAACAATCAATGCGGCGAAATCCTGAGATATTACGGGCACCGCAATAGCTCTGTTGTATGCCGTTGGAATAGCAACGCTGGCGCAATATGGTGTGCAGTGATCGCATTTGTCTGTGACAGTTTTCGCTTTTTCAACTGTCATTTTGTGATGCAGATGGTCAACGTGATCTGAGGTCGCCTGAACAATATCAGAAACTGACATTATGGGTAGCTCTGGATTCGGATGATCGTGCTCGCACGTACTCATACTCGCTTGCGCTATGCCCTGAAGGGATAGCGCCAAGAGTAGAAAACATGTTAACAAAAATCGCCAGATAGATCGGGTCAAAGTCATCTCAGTCAGAAAACAAGGTGCCAGTATCCGCTGTAATTTGACCCGGCGTCAAGTAGTGGCAAGTAGCGTCAAGTAGAGTCACTTTCATCAACTGGCATAGCAGGCTTCATTATTTAGATTGAGAAAAGCAGTCAGATAAATATCGCCAGAATACTGTTCAGTCATATTTTACGATTTTTGCATTTGCTGCTGGAACGTGATTTCGATAAATTCTGCCGGGCGTGACAGCGCAACTAAAATCGTCACATTCAACATTCCGTCTAAGATATCTTGCGCAGTCATAGTTTCACCCAAACCGACAAATACTGAGAACGCATCGTCCGGGCTGGCACCCGCCAACCCACCGCGTTTCCAAACATTGGTCAGATAATTGCGAGCCATACTTTTGATGTTGTTCCAGGTATTGGCGACGTTCGGTTCAAACACATATGCTTTGGTTGCCAGGCGTAGTGATTCCTCCAACATGATCATAGTGCGACGCACATTGATATAACGCCAGTCCAGACTGTTACCATCGAGCGTGCGGGCTCCCCAAACGAGCGTACCCTCACCAATAAAGGTACGGATTGCATTAATTGACTTACCTGCTGTAGTGACATTCAGATCTTCCTGCTCTTCGTTAGTGATATTGACTGCGGGACTATCGACAGAATTTAAACTGACATTGGCTGGCGCTTTCCACACACCACGAGTGTTATCGATGGTGGTGTAGATGCCCGCCATCGCGGCACCAGGTGGTAGCAGATTGAGTTTTTTCTTACATATACCCATCAACGACGCATACAAAGGACTATTCATTGACAGGAATTTATTCACGGCATCAACGTGATTGGCAAACGCCACTTTGCGCTGATCTTCGGTCATCGCAGCTGCTGGCTTTGGCGCTGGATTAGCCGTCAGGAATTGATCAATTGTCTGACCGATGTCATTGACGGCATTGACTTTGTCATTCCAATTCTTGCGCTCCGTCGGATCGCCCGGAGCAGCGCCATTAAGTTTCATGTCTGCCATCAGCTGACGTTTAATCAGTGCCTGAGTGCTTGGATCGATGAACAGGGTGTAATCAAGCGCGCTGTCCTGAACGATGGTGGTATTGACCCAAGGATAATACGCGGCGCCAAAATTGAGGAAAGCGGTGCCAAGTGCATCGCGAAACTTCGCCACGCAATCGCCGCCGGGGGCGGTGCGCGCCTGAAAGCCACTATGAATATCGAGAATACTAAAGCGGTTTTTCATATCCCAACCGCAATGCAACAAGACAGCTTGCTGGACACTAATACAATCATCCGCCGACAGATTGACTGCATCAGGAATCACGATCAGGGTCGGTTCCTGTTCTTTTTTGAGCACCGTGATGCCATTTGTTAAATCACTGGCAGAGATGGATTTGGTGTAGTCACCCACCGAAACGATGTAGCATGCATTACCACCGTTTTTAAAGAACAGCATCATGCTTAGGTACAGCAGATATTTGCCAGCGTTTTGCTCTACCAGATATTCCACGTCATCAATTTTAAAATCAGCATCAACGGCGGCATCGTTAGCAGTTTGTGCTATCGCTACTGCCGAGGAATGGATCGCAACAGCAGTTGTATTGGCATCAGCAGCATCAGTAGCATCAGCAGCATCAGCATCAGCAGCCGTCAGAGTTTTCTCGCGGACACTAAAGCCAAACTTTGGTGCCCCACCGTAATAATTCACAAACTCAGAAAATGAGGTAATACGCCACGGCTTACCATCGAGTGAAGTCCCTTTGTTATCCGCTTTTTCGGTATAGCCGATAAAAGCCGGAACCGCTGTCGCCACTTCAACAACAGAATTCGGAAAAGAATTTTTTTCAACTATATAGACGCCCGGGGTTTTATCACTCATCGTATCCTACTCCAATATTACTGATTGATATATGTACTTGATATATGTACTTGATATACGCACTTGATACGATTCGCATCAAACGCCTTAGTTTAACTTAATCATTTTCTTTTCAGAATTAATGTGACAAAACGGAACCAAGTTATAGCAATATTAAAAGTCCTACTTATGGTTAATTATTTGCGCGAGTTCAACTATGAAGTGCAACTGAAGATAAATGGTTAAAGGTGGGAAGATGCAGTAGCATCCGGCCTTCCAGACCTCCAAGTCAAAGTTGCCCGAAATGACATACACACATCTTACCCAAGAC
>NZ_JBMPPH010000017.1:0-76014 GCF_049340285.1 Undibacterium sp. SXout20W
TTTGGGTGAGATGTGTGTAGTTCATTATGCAATTTCGACTGGCCGGTCAAAAAGGCACAAATGCTATCGCATCTTGCCCTCATTAACCGGTACCGTTCATAAATTGCACTTCATCCTAGAATTCGCCCATGTTGAGAACAGAAAAATTGCAGTAGATAGCTAATTCTATTCATTAATGCAACATTCGTTAATTCGGACCATTTGATGCACATTCACTGATGTATTTCTTATTCTGATGTTAAGTTTTTCAATAACAAGCAGTCTCATCAGTTGATTAATTAACACTCAGATTTCACCGATATTTTATGTTAAATGTTTTTTGTTTTTCTGCGTAAACTATTTTCTTTCTAAGTAGAAAAAATGACGTGAAACTTAAATATGCTGAATAACGTTGTTTTTGTCGATAGCGCCTGATCACGTGATTAAAATCGGCGATAACTTATACGATGTTTTAATGTGGCGCCAAGCACTCATAAATATCCCCTGAGCGATTCGATTATTATCAATTTTTCGCCTTACAAAAATACCTTATAAATAGTTGAATGTTGGGATTTTCTGCATAAGAAATTTCGTGAATTTTTGGCACGCCTAGTCTGACGAAGGTACCAAACACCAATTCAATTTCCAATTGACTGGCGCAGTCTCACCCCATTCTCAGATCGCCCAACGCCCATCACCGATCTTTTTTCCAGACTCTCACTTTGCAATAAAACGATGCAATTTTGCTACATCATAATCTGCGCCGCCGTCTTGATGATGTTGTGCAGATAATTTGCCACCGTGTTGTATTCCGAATGCGGTGAGTAAGTTTGCCTTGGTATGGCTTTCAATGCACAATTTGGGTGCGTGGTAGGGGCGGGTACTAATGCGTTACGTTGGCTCTTACCTCATGTCTCAAGATGGCAACCTCAGGGGGCCTTCAACGATCGTCAGTAACTTGCGTGTCGAACAAACTTTTTCGCTGAAGCTGCGCTCGACCTTAGATGTGTTGAATGTTTTTAGTCGTCAAGACAAAGATATCGTCTGCGAACAAGATGATCGGGTCATGCCGAACAGCCTCGTTGTGCCAAATGGCATTACTGTACATCCAGTTGAGCCAAGGCAGTGCAGATTGACGCTGCACTATCATTTTTAAATAGGACGATTGCTTGATATTGATATTGATATTGATATTGATAATGGTACGCTATTTGCTAAGTACCTCATGTTGCAAACACTCTATAGCGATGATGAGGTTGAGTGTGTCGCTGTGTTGATGTAGATAAATGATTTTCATGGAGTAGTTGATGCTGACGCGAAACGGTACATCCGGGTATTTAAAATCCCATCTGGTTCAGCCCGGAAAAAAAGCCGTCGGCGTGCGTTTCACCACGCAAGAATGGCTCTCGCTCGCAGGTCTATATGGCTTTATTATATTTTTGCATGGACTGGGGTGGGGGCTGTATTTACATTACACCGCTGAATATCCAGCAATGTTAGGACTTGGTATGGCTGCATATATGTTTGGATTGCGTCATGCATTTGACGCAGACCATATTGCCGCCATTGATGACACCGTACGCTATCTTTTACAACAAGGAAAAAAGCCGCTTGGGGTTGGTTTCTTTTTCTCCCTGGGGCATGCGACGATTGTATTGATTTTAGCCATTTTCATTACCTTTGCAGCGACGGCAGTCAAAGCAGAGTTGCCACAACTTAAAAGCATGGGTGCCTTAATTGGCACTAGTGTGTCGGGTCTATTTTTGTGGGTTATCGGTGTACTTAATTTGTTCGTTCTGTTAGATATTTTGCAGGTATGGAAGGGGGCAAAAAGCGGTCAGCATAGCCATCATCACTTGGAAGATCTATTGGCGCAACGTGGCCTGATGAATCGTTTGTTGGGTGGACGCTTGCAAAAAATTATCACTCATAGCTGGCAAATGTATCCATTGGGATTGTTGTTTGGCCTTGGCTTCGACACGGCGTCCGAAGTCGGGTTGCTTGCGATGACTGCCGGTGCCTCCAACGGCAATTTGCCGATTCCTGCGGTGCTGTCGCTACCAATTCTCTTCGCTGCTGGGATGTCACTGATGGACACCACGGATGGCATACTCATGTCTAAGGCGTATCACTGGGCATTCGTAAATCCGCTGCGTAAGATTTTCTATAACATTACGACGACCAGTTTATCTATTGCAGTGGCATTGGTCGTTGGAACCGTGGAGTTGTTGCAGGTTCTGATTGATATTTTATCTTTGCGCGGCCGATTTTTTGATTGGATAGGCGCCCTGGAATTTAGCGCGCTGGGTTACATCATTGTTGGCATTTTTCTTTGTGCGTGGCTGCTATCAGTATTGATCTGGAAGTTTGGCAAAATCGAACAACGATATACCAGAGTTCTTCCAGAAAAATCGCACACGCATTTGCATATACATGAAAACGGTATCGTCCATTCGCATGAACATTTCGATTGATGGCGGCGCTATAGGAATTGCCAGCTGTTTTAAGGTTGCCAGTCGACGTATGACCGATGTACCTTGTCATGCGCTTTTTGTAGCTCTCCGCTAAGTGCGGCCGCTTTGATTGCTTTACTTAAAGCTTGATTTACAAAATCACCGCGCTTACTGCAAGACATAAAAAACATGTCAGGATAATCATTAAAATATTCTCGGTGAATATTATTGAGATGTAATTTGTTGATTTCGTAATCGGCTTCTTCTTGCGCCCATATCACTGCGTCGAGGTGCCCCGCATTTAATTTTTTCATCGACTGTTCAAGGGCGATGACTGCGTGAACGGGAACTCCCCAATTAACTGGTGGCGCTTCAATATTTAAATTGGTCGCTTTCTGATTATCAAATAGATCGGTTTTTTTTATGATGTTATTTTTATTGCTATAGACAACGAAAGTGACTTTTCCTAATGCTTCATGGGAAAACTGGGTCGGTAAAGTTGCTTCTTGTAATTCGTTTAACTTCATGGTCGGCATACCAAAATCCGCGCGTCGATTGATAATATCCCAATAAATTCTTTTCACGGGTTTAATGGTGATACTAATTTTTCCTTCGGGATAATACTTGTTGATTACCTTGATTAAATCAGCAAAGGGGCCTTGATCAGCCTGTTCCAGTATGAGCGGTAAAAATACGGCGACACCATGCAAATTAGGGTCGGTATTGAGAGGAGACGTATCAGGTGGCGCGTTCACATCGCATCCCAATACAATTTGTGACGCCAGGCACATTGAAATCGAAAAAGCGCACATTAGATTTTTAATCATTGCCGTTACTCCTTCATGGTGCGATCAGGCCATCTTTCTAGCTTAAAAAACACGTTCGTTTTTAAGGTAAATAAAACGCTAAAGCTGCATAAAAATTTGTGGCCGATGTCCATCAAGCAACTTCAAGACGCTACGAACATCTTCATTGATTCAAACTTACTTTATCACAATAGTCTTGTAATTCAACTTTGCTTTAATGATGGAAATACCTACGTGGGTGGCGCTTAGGTATTCTGTTGTCGACCTTAGGACAACGCTGAATTTTTTGGATGATAGTATATTTGCGTTAAATGAGTAGATTGATATGTCAAATCAATAATTAAGCAAAGTAATTTCTACTTGTAGGAAGGCGTATCGTAAGTCGCAGACTTGTGTTGTGGTGGTTGGCGGGGGTCCGTCGCATTAACTTTTAAAAAGGCGAGTTGATGCCTTTACCGCTTTTTACGTGATCGCTGGACGGACTACGCCTGCCAACGCATAGAACTGGTCTGCAAATGACATGTTCTCACATCCGACCAGCTTCAGTTGTCCTTTGCGTAGCATGTGCATAAGTTCAATGCCGGCCAGAATATTTCTGGCAGCACGAAAAGACTTGAACCCAAGCATAGGAAGTGTCATACGCTTGATCCCACGATGATCTTGCTCAACCATATTATTGAGATATTTGACCTGCCGTACAATAATGTGCAATCTCTTGTCTTCGATGATCTGATCAATCGCTGATTTATTTGCACCGCTCTTATCCATGGCGATTTTATCTGGTAGACCGTTTTTATGTACGGCTTTGTCGAAGAAGCGCATGGCCGCTGCCTTGTCACGCTTGGCGCTCAGCAGGAAATCGACGGTTTGTCCTTCTTTGTCGACGGCGCGATAGAAGTATTTCCATTGCCCGTTGATCTTGATATAGATCTCATCCATCCGCCAGCTGCGACCGACAGGGCGCTTATACTTTCTAAATGTTTTTTCGATCAGAGGCAGAAACCGGATGGCCCAGCGGTTAATAGAAGAATGGTCGACAAAGGCGCCACGTTCTTGCATCATTTCTTCGAGATGACGATAGCTTAATGGGTAAGCCGCATACCAACGAATACAGACGGCTATAATTTCCAACGGAAATCGCATTCGTTTTGTATCAAGCATGGCTGAGCATCAATTTTAAAAAGGTGCTGAGCATAACCGATTTCGCTTTTAAAAAGTTAATGCGACGGAACCCATCGATGCCGTTTGAAAGAGGGCGTCCATTCCATTAGAGTCATCAAAGCCACATACAAGCATATCAAAACCAATCATCATTTTTTTGACGTAGTAAGACTATTGACTAAATTCCAATATTCCTTATTTGAAATTTTACTACCGTCATTCAAGCCAATTTGAAGATTAACGCCACTTCCTTCTTCACTCCCCTTATTCAGCAAGAAGAATCCAGAAATCGCGCCCTTTCTGCTTTTCGGAACACAAAACCAGCCGATTTTACCTTTAATATTTTTCTTAAATAAATTCCCATCCGATTTTCCGCAATATGCTTTGGCCAAATCACGAGTCGATGAAAACTGTTCTGTCGAGTTGGACCAAGCAACAACTGAAATAGAAGAAATTCTTTCTTTTTCCACGTACTCGTACAAACTCGTTTTTGTCAAATCTGGGCATTTATCTTTATTATCGAGAAATACGTAGACACCCCGATCTGGGGCATCACTCAAGCCAGTGCAAACAGTAGCATTGACCGGAACATCAACACCAAATTCAAGCTGATCGTTCCAGTATGATGTCCCCGAAACAATTGCCGCCACAAGAAAAGCTATCATTTTATTTAATCCTTTTGCTCAGACCATATTTCTTTTCGCTTAATAATGGAAGAAAGGACTTGAACCCAAGCATCGGACGTGTCATACGCTTGATCACACGATGATCTTGCTCAACCATATTATTGAGATATTTGACCTGCCCTACAATAGCGCTCAGTCCCTTGTCTTCGATGATCTGATCCATCGCTGCTTAATTTGCACTGCTCTTATCCATGGCGATCTTTCCTGGTAAGCCATTGAGAAGCATAGCTTTGTCGAAGAAGCGCATGGCAGCAGTTTTATCGCGTTTAGCAGTGAGCAGAAAATCGATGGTTTGTCCTTCACGGTCAACGGCACGATACAAGTATTTCCATTGTCCATTGATCTTGATAGAGGTTTCATCCATTTTCCAGCTGCTACCAACAGGGCGTTTATATTTTCTGAATGTTTTTTCGATCAGAGGCAGAAACCGGATTGCCCAGCGGTTGATGGAGGAATGGTCAACAAAGGCGCCTCGTTCTTGCATCATTTCTTCGAGATGGCGGTAGCTGAGTGAGTAAGCTGCATACCAACGAATACAGACGGCTATCATTTCTAATGGAAATCGCATTCGTTTCGTATCAAGCATGGCTGAGCATCAATTTTAAAAAGGTGCTGAGCATAATCGATTTCGCTTTTAAAAAGCTAATGCGACGGAACCATATCGAATTATCCAAAAAAATTCAGAGTTAGCTGAACAAAATTCAGAGTTAAGTGAATTTCGACATTTCGACACTAATCTTCGTCTTATTTTCAATAACTTTGAAAAAGTCGCTTGCATAAATCACTGTTTTTTTATACAGTACTGCAAAACGTGGATTTAACCCCTGCGTTTGTTTTCCACCGGCTGCTTATTGAATGAAAGAATGTATGGACGATAAGAAATCTGACAACAGCTCAGAAAAGAGCAAGGCGCTTGCTGCGGCGCTAGCACAAATCGAAAAGCAATTTGGTAAAGGATCGGTCATGCGGATGGCCGATGGTGCCGTCGTGGAAGAAGTGCAAGTTGTTTCCACAGGTTCTTTAGGTCTCGATATTGCATTAGGTGTCGGTGGTTTGCCACGTGGGCGTGTTGTTGAGATTTACGGCCCGGAATCATCAGGTAAAACCACGCTGACTTTGCAAGCTATTGCTGAAATGCAAAAAATTGGTGGTACTTGTGCATTTATTGATGCGGAACATGCGTTGGACGTTGGTTACGCACAAAAGCTTGGCGTTAATTTAAATGAATTGTTGATTTCTCAACCAGATACTGGCGAACAAGCCTTAGAGATTACTGACGCTTTAGTGCGCTCTGGTAGTGTCGATCTTGTCGTTATTGACTCGGTTGCAGCGTTGACACCGCGTGCTGAAATTGAAGGCGATATGGGTGATTCTTTACCTGGTTTGCAAGCGCGTCTGATGTCGCAAGCATTGCGTAAATTGACGGGCAGTATTAAGCGTACGAATACGCTGGTGATCTTCATTAACCAGATTCGTATGAAAATTGGCGTGATGTTCGGTAGCCCGGAAACGACAACTGGCGGTAACGCATTGAAGTTCTATGCGTCCGTTCGTCTGGATATTCGCCGTACAGGCTCTATTAAGTCTGGCGACGAAGTTGTGGGTAATGAAACGAAAGTCAAAGTCGTTAAGAATAAAGTAGCGCCACCGTTTAAAGAAGCTCACTTTGATATTCTTTATGGAGAAGGCACTTCCCGTGAAGGTGAAATCCTTGATTTGGGTGCCGATGCCAAGATCATTGAAAAAGCGGGTGCCTGGTATAGTTACAATGGCGAACGTATCGGTCAGGGTAAAGACAACGCACGTAATTTCCTGAAAGAACGACCACAGTTGGCGCATGAAATAGAGAATAAAGTACGCGAACATCTTGGCGTCCCTTTGTTACCAGCATTGAGTGCCGATGCTGCAGCGTAGTTAAATTGTGATCGACGGTGAACGTTTTTTGATTCTCGTCGACTTACGTAAAAGCCGATAATTTACAGCTATACAACAAGCTGAAATTGTCGGCTTTTGTTTTTGTATTTCAATACAAGAAGCACCCCATACGAACTTACTTTGCTAAGGGACCCTATTTTACAGAGGGTGTTTAAATAATGCGAATGCCAAGTTTGTTCTGTATCCGTTGACATAATTGCTATGATTAAACAAAAATTAAGTCTCAAAGGGCGTGCGTTGCGGTATTTGTCGATGCGTGAACACAGTCGGGTTGAGCTGACCAGAAAGTTATCACCTTATGCTGACGAGCCCGAGGAAGTTGAGGCGGTGCTGAATTGGCTGGAGTCATCTAACTTTATGTCCGCAGAACGATTTTCTGATTCGCTGGTGAATCGTCGTTCTGCCCGCTTTGGTAATCAGCGCATTCTGGCGGAGTTGCAAACGCATCAGTTGGATAGTGTCGAGATTCAGCGGGTAAAAGAGCAGCTATCTGAAACTGAGTTGGAGAGGGCGGTGGCTGTGCTACATCGTAAGTTTCCGCAAGCGCCAGCAGATCATGAAGAGAGAATGAAACAAAGTCGATTTTTGCAGCAAAGGGGATTTTCTGGGAAGGCGATTCAGCAGGCGATGAAGATGCCTCGGGAGGACGCTAAGTAGTAATATATAGCCGATTGCGTAGGGCGAGGGCATGCCGCCAGCTAAGTTGTTTAAAAGAGCTGTAGGGTCGCGCAATCCGCCAATTTTTTTGTTATTTGTGGGATTGCCCCTCGTGCGACCACGTGGGGCTTGGCCCGGTGGCTATCTACCTTACTTTACGTCGCTTAATCAAATTCAGAAATTAAGCAAAAATGACAATGCTGACATCGTGCCCTTCGGGCGCTGTCACTGCCTTTCGGCACTATTTGTGCGATCCAAAAAATTGGGAGAGGATCTGAACTCCCAGCGCTCAAACAAAGATACTTTCTGATTCTATCTCTGCGTCACTCAAATTGTTTTGTCAAAAGCGCATAAGATACAAACCAAAAAACAATCCAAACCCAAATTCTCAGGTTACGCTATTTCATTCCAATTCCACCAAATTTAGAGTCAAAGTGGCAATGAAAATGCATTTTTTTGCCCTTTAATGCCTGAGTTTGTTCTATAGAAATGCAAAAAATGACCGCTTTTGGTGAGTTCATGTTTTAGCTGTGCTAGAATTCGAAGGTTTTTTGCAGCGCCGCAGGAGCGGCTGTTATCGTAGAAGCTGCGGTAACGACGCGCAATTGTGGCTCTTTTATACTGAATTAGCCGCCAGCAAGGCATGATGCCCTTATCACCACCGACAATTTCCCGCACGTTGAAACACACGCGTGCTATCAGCATAGCCGCGTTTGCTCGTGATGACGGCCTGTGGGATTTTGACGCCCATATCACCGATCATAAGACGCGCGATATTAAACTCGCGTCAGGTGTCCGTCCTCAGGGGCAAGCTTTGCACGATTTACATATTCGTGTGACGGTCAATCTACAACTGCAGGTTGTCGATGTTGAAGCTAGTTCCGATGCTGTCCCATATCCAGGATACTGCGAATCAATCGCACCGGATTACAAAAAATTAATTGGTTTAAACCTGCTTAAGCAGTTCCGCCAGGGCGTTAAAGAACGACTTGCAGGTATTCATGGCTGTACGCATCTGACCGAACTTGCACAAATTTTGCCAACCGCGGCGATCCAGGCCTTTGCCGGCGATGTCATTGATACCCGCGATAGCGCCAGCGATCACGCTGGCAATGCAACCCAGACTCAACAACCTTTCCAGCTTGACCGTTGCCACGCCTTGCGTGTTGACGGGCCAGCCGTTGTTCAGTATTACCCGCGTTGGGCGAAACCTTCGCCTGACGCAAAATCACCCAGCTAGTTTGTTTGTTTAATTATTTATACCTCAGTGTCTGAAGGGAAGTCGTATGAAAATCCATGAGTATCAGGGTAAAGAAATCCTCCGTAAATTCGGAGTGACCGTACCACGCGGTATCCCATGCTTGTCCGTTGAAGAAGCAGTGAAAGCGGCTGAAACCTTGGGCGGACCAGTCTGGGTCGTCAAAGCGCAGATTCATGCCGGCGGTCGCGGTAAAGGTGGTGGCGTTAAAGTTGCAAAATCTTTGGAGCAAGTGCGTGAATACGCTGATGCGATCATGGGTATGCAATTGGTCACACACCAAACTAGCCCAGAAGGTCAAAAAGTTCGTCGCTTGTTGATCGAAGAAGGTGCTGATATCGCTAAAGAACTGTACGTGAGTATGGTAACTGATCGTATCAGCCAACGCGTTGTATTGATGGCATCGTCTGAAGGCGGTATGGACATCGAAGAAGTCGCGGAAAAACATCCAGAACTGATTCATTCCATCGCTATCGATCCAAGCGCTGGTCTGCAAGATGCGGAAGCCGACGATATTTCTCGTAAAATTGGTGTGCCAGAAGGCTCTATCGCTGATGCGCGCGTTCAATTGCAAGGTTTGTTCAAAGCCTTCATGGAAACAGATTGCTCTTTAGCTGAAATCAACCCATTGATCTTGACTGGCTCCGGCAAAGTCATCGCTCTGGATGCGAAATTCAACTTCGACGCGAACGCCTTGTTCCGTCAACCAGAAATCGTTGCTTACCGCGATCTGGATGAAGAAGATCCAGCAGAAATCGAAGCGTCTAAATTTGACCTCGCTTACATCTCTCTCGACGGTAACATCGGTTGCCTGGTGAATGGTGCTGGCTTGGCGATGGCAACGATGGATACGATCAAATTGTTCGGTGGCGAACCAGCGAACTTCCTGGACGTTGGCGGCGGTGCAACAGCAGAAAAAGTGACTGAAGCGTTCAAGATCATGTTGAAAAACCCAGGCTTGAAAGCCATCCTGGTGAACATTTTCGGCGGCATCATGCGTTGTGACGTGATTGCTGAAGGCGTGATTACTGCATCTAAAGCAGTTTCTTTGAAAGTGCCTCTGGTTGTACGTATGAAGGGTACTAACGAAGACATCGGCAAGAAAATGTTGGCTGACTCTGGTCTGCCAATCATCTCTGCTGACACGATGGAAGAAGCAGCGCAGAAAGTTGTTGCCGCTGCCGCAGCTCACGCTTAATTATCGCAAGGAATCAATATGTCCATCCTGATTAATAAAGACACTAAAGTCATTACCCAAGGTATCACTGGCAAAACTGGCCAGTTCCATACACGTATGTGCCGCGATTACGCGAACGGCAAAGAATGTTTCGTTGCTGGCGTGAATCCAAAGAAAGCTGGCGAAGATTTCGAAGGCATTCCAATTTTTGCTAACGTTTCTGAAGCTAAAGCAGCGACAGGCGCGACAGTTTCCGTGATCTACGTTCCACCAGCAGGCGCAGCCGCAGCGATCTGGGAAGCGGTTGAAGCAGAACTCGATCTGGCTATCTGTATTACAGAAGGTATTCCTGTTCGTGACATGATGATGTTAAAAGACCGCATGGCGAAAGCTGGCAGCAAAACAAAATTGCTCGGCCCTAACTGCCCAGGTCTGATCACACCAGACGAAATCAAAATCGGTATTATGCCTGGCCATATCCACCGTAAGGGTCGTATCGGCGTGGTTTCCCGTTCTGGTACATTGACTTATGAAGCAGTGGGTCAATTGACTGCGCTGGGTCTGGGTCAATCTTCCGCGGTTGGTATCGGTGGCGATCCGATCAATGGTCTGAAACACATCGACATCATGAAGATGTTCAATGATGATCCAGATACAGACGCTGTAATCATGATCGGTGAAATTGGTGGTCCAGACGAAGCGAATGCTTCCTACTGGGTACGTGACAACATGAAGAAACCTGTTGTTGGTTTCATCGCTGGTGTTACAGCGCCTCCGGGCAAACGCATGGGCCACGCAGGTGCTCTGATCTCTGGTGGTGCAGATACTGCACAAGCAAAACTGGATATCATGGAAGAGTGCGGTATCAAAGCAACGAAAAACCCGTCCGAAATGGCGCGTTTGTTGAAAGCGATGCTGTAATCTGGCTTCTATGTTAAGTTGCTAATAAGTAACAAAAAACCAGTAAAAAGCCGCGGAAAACGCGGCTTTTTTATTGCTGTATTGTTTGCTTCGTTGGATATCTGTGCAAACTGATTTTCTTAATGTTAAGCTTGAGTCAAATTTAAGATGTCAATCAAGAATAGCGGTTGTTCGATGTGCTTTAAGTAGAAAGACGTTGAATCACCCAGGGCGATGCTGAACACCCTGCGACGATATTGAATGCGGTCTACTTTTTATGCATTTTATTTAAGACTTAGGTTGCTGGCGTCCCATAAATAATAAATCGATGGTTTGCGCTACAGTCGCATGCATCAGGTAGTTTGATCCGGTATCCACATGCGGCAGTCGTTTGCTGTTCGGGAAAAGTCCAGACACATACGCGTCCGGTGAGCCACTATTTTTATTCCCATCAACAAATCTCATTGGCGCTTTGAACAATTATCGATGTCTAACGAGCACGTACTAGAATTTGCAGCACTCTCGGACACCGGGTGTGTCAGGGAACATAATGAAGACGCAATCGTGGTTTGCGCTGATTATGGTTGTGCGATTCTGGCTGATGGCATGGGCGGCTACAGAGCTGGCGAGGTTGCCAGCGCGATGACTACCCAGGTAATTGCCGATTATCTGTGCTCAAAACTCGATACAGCGTGGTTGACAAAGTTGGGCTTACCGCGGCTGAAGTTATCACGTTGGATGGTCGATGCGATAGAACTGGCGAACCGCCATGTCTTGTATTCTTCGCAAACCAATGCTGAATGTTATGGCATGGGAACCACCGTGGTGTTGGCATGTTGTTCGCAGGATAAATTATTGTTGGCGCATGTGGGTGACTCCAGAGCGTATCGTTTTCGCGATAATAAACTGACATGTTTAACCCATGATCACTCTGTTTTGCAGGAACAGCTTGATGCGGGATTGGTCACAGAAGAGCAAGCCAGATTTTCATCGATTAAGAATTTAATCACAAGAGCTGTGGGCACGCAGGAATCCGTGAGCGTCGAATTGCATACCCACGACTTAAAAGAGCAAGATTTGTACATGCTATGCTCAGATGGATTGACCGATATGCTTAGCCATGATGAAATTCAGCTTATCTTGCAACATAGTTCAGATGATTTATCTTTATGTTCTAAGGCATTGGTAGCCAATGCAAATGCGGCCGGTGGTGTTGATAACACGTCGGTTGTTTTATTTAAAGTCCATGCGATCCGCAATCTTTCCTGGCTGCAACGTCTAATGGTTCGGTAGTTTTGCTTACATTGAATTTATGAGAGATTTATGGCGAAAATCATCGTCACCTTTAATGGTTTGATACAACAAGAAGTGAGTATTACCAAATCGCGGATGACCATAGGTCGGCGTCCGGGAAATGATATTGTCATCGATCACCTTACGGTGAGCGGGCAGCATGCCGCCATCGATACAACTCCCAACGGGTCTTTTATTTTGGATCTGGGGAGCACCAATGGCACCATGGTGAACAGTCAGCCGGTAAAAAAACATTTGTTGCAGCATGACGACGTGATTGATATTGGTAAATACAAACTGCGTTTCCAAGTCGAAAAAAGTGCACAGGTCAAGTCCATTGCAAATCCTGATGGTGATAATGCACTCTCGGGCCCAGCAAAAATCAAGGTAATGAATGGTAATAATGCAGGCAAAGAATTATTGCTGACCAAACCCATTACCACCATCGGTAGCCCCGGGGTACAAGTCATTGCCATCGCCAAACACGCCGATCATTACTCCATTTCTCATGTCGAAGGCACGAGCAAGCCGAAAATTAATGATAATGAGATTCTTGCTAAAACGATTCTGGCGCATGGGGATGTTATCGATTTGATGTCGACTAAGATGCAATTTTTGGCAGGAAATAAATGATAATGAGGTCGATCAGGCGCTGCATCCTTGGGTGGTAATCCGCAGGGATGCATTTGTTGCGCCTTGTTCGATATGGTGTTCGACGATACATCCTCACGAGACCTTCGCAAAAGCAGCAGGATCCCCAATCTGTTCTGCTGAATCCTTACAGATCACCTGACAGATTACCTGACAGATTACCTGACATGCCAGCAGCAAGTCATGGCTTAGCAACGGGTTTTGTTAACTGCACAGGCTCAGCGCGAAATTGTCGCAGTATTTCCATATTTTTTGTAAAGCTAGTGATTGAGTTGTTGCCATTTCGTTTTGGCGTTGAATATTCGAGTCGGACGTTATTATCGTTAGAAATCCATAAGGCTGGATCAATGCCGACTTTAGCGAGGTAGTGATCAATATCTTCACTCGTTAACTCCCTACTTTCTTTTATTTGATCCATCGATAGTCTTGCACGTTGCAAAAGATTTGTCAGCGGAAGGCTTTGCTGCATACGATAAAGCGCTGTTGCATTCGCCTCTTTGTGACGCGGATCATTCGATGCAATCAAAATTCCCTGGCCACCTATTTGGTACAAACTTACGAACGTAAACTCAGACCGGACCGTGCTGATAATACTCAGTATGTCGGTTGGATCCAAATGGTGAAGTTGCACCCACTGCTGCAGTATGCCGCCTGGCTGTAAGTGAGCTTTTACCAGTTGATAAAATTCCTGGTTATATAAGGATGCGGCTCCTGCAAACCAGATGGACGAAATTTCAAGGCTAACAACATCGTATTGCAGCTCACGTGGAGCAAGTAGAAGCAGATTGCGTCCATCGGTTACATGGAGATGAACATGAGGTAAATTAGAAACGCCTTGATTGACGTCGCTAAAATGTTTGTTCGCCATCGTCACGACATCATTACTCAATTCGGCAATATCAAGCTCTTTAAAACCGGCGTCATGGAATACGCGGCTCGTCGCACCTGTTCCATAACCGATCACCAAAGCACGGCGCCGTTGTTCTTGATGCATAAGCGGCACAAAAGCGAAACCAATTTGCGCCTTCATTTCTCCATCCCAAGCATTGTTACCCTGAAATTTTCCGTTAGTTAGCAAAGTTGTTGTACCGGAATCGCTTGCTTGCGTCACTGAGGTTAAACCTCCATCGATGCTTTCAGCGTGATCAATGACGTTACCAATTACTTGCGGTGCAAAATAAACGTTACTGCCCGAACTAAGTGCCTGGTAATTCAGTGGCATCTGAATGCTAAGCACGATGACAATTGCAGAGGCACCGAGTAATAAACCAGGCTGCTTTTTTGTGACCAATTTGCTGAAACTAAGAATCAACGCGGAAAGTACTAATGAGATGAAGGCGATTAAATGAATCGATCTGAGACCACCCATTAAAGGTAGCAAAAAGAACCCGAACAGCAGAACGCCAACGATATTGCCGACGGTATTTAATGCGGTGGCCAATCCTAATACGCGGATCTGACCATCGGGGGCGAGATGCGTAATAATATCCATGCCAAGCACGTAGGCGGCGCCGATAAACATCGTCGGCGGCAACATGATCAAGGCACAAACCATCCCACGTATAGCTTCGCGTGCCGTGAAGCTATGGACCGGCGAAAAACCCGCAAAACTGGCAAAGTAGGCGGGCATCGTATTCCAAAAATAGATACTTCCTGCAGTGCTGAGCGCCAGACCCATAAAACAGTAGGCGAGCCAGGCCAGGGATTCTGCTTCTTTTCGTTCAAGTTGATTTTTTATGATGAAACCACCTATCGAAAGCCCGGCCAGAAACGTCGCCAGCATTAAACTGAATGCATAAACCCTATTACCAGCAATGATAGAGAGCATATGTACATAGACGACCTCGAGCCCCAAAGACAGTATTCCACCAACACATAAGCTGGTGAGCACCAACCGTGCGACGACGCCAGTGGGCCATGTGATTGATTTCTCATCAAAGATCTTATTCAGTACCGGAGAGGAAGAGATTTTCTTATTGAGATCTAAGCCACCTAATGCCACTAAGAAATTGAGCAATGCCGCAAACAATGTTGTGTTAATGATGCCAAATGCTGGAATCAGCAGATAACCACAAAGAAGGGCGCCAAACGTCGCTCCTGCGGTGTTGACCAGGTAAAGTAAGGCGATTTTTGCTCCGATTCTTTGGGTTTCAACTTGAAGCACTTGTGCCAGTAATGGCAACGTTGCCCCCATTAACACGGTGGGGATGATTAAGACCAGACCGCCAAGGCACACTCGCAATAGCAATAGGAAGGGTGCTTCAGGGGCTATCCCGGTTGCCAGGCTTACATAAATTGTCTGGGTCAAATGGAATAGCGTCGGCGTGGCGATGCAGTAAATGGCAATCAAGCCTTCGATGATGGAATAGGCAAAAAGTGGTCGCTTCGTTTGACTGGCAAACTTGCCACCAAAAAAGGAACCGATTGCCATTCCACCCAAAAACGTTCCCAGAACCGTTAACGTGGCGGTCGACGTGCTACCAAACGCAAGTGCCAGAGTTTTGGCAAATAACACTTGATAGATTAATGCTGCTGCCCCAGAGGCAAAAAACATTGCGCTTACTTTACTTTTCAATGTGCCGAAAAAAGTAGACGTGGTCGGCATGTTGATCGATTCATCGCTTAGTCGTAATTCGGCGAGATGCTTGAAGCGATTGATGGCAATACTCTGGAAAATAACTACGATGGCGGTTGATCCATTCATGAGCCAACAAAACCACGGATGCTGTTCAGCAAATGGCACGAATTCGCGTAGTACTATTACCCAGACGAACCAGGTTAAAAAGCCAGTAATGACAGTCCATTTTCTTTCTATGTGCGACCAACTAACGGTATGAGTACAAAGTGCGATTGCAGCTAAGGTAAAAGGGACGGCAACGATTAAATCAACAACGTAATGCTCACCAAGATAAATCGTTGCAATCGCTGTCAGCGTGGTTGCCAAAATGAATAAAAATCTTGTCCACCAAGCACTTCCGGTACGCCACCAAAGAATTGTCGAGGCAAGCATCCAGCCAAAATGCATTGAGGGCATGCCATTTCGAGGTGCGGTGCTACCTGCCACGGTACTATGAGGATAGTTGGTTAAACTATTAAGCAAATCGACGTAGTGTTCCGATCCAAAAATATAGCGTGGCCCGGTAATCGGAAAGAAATTATAGGCAAGCAATGCACATGCTGAAATGATGACCCATGTTTTAGCGCCCGATGCGGTTTGTTTGGGAAAACCATTGAGCTGAGAAATGGCAACACAAAGGAAACCGAGATGGGTGTAGCTATAAGCTAACTGGACTAATTGAGAAAGTCCCGGGATGAGATTGACTGTGTGAAAAATCCAAGAAGTGATGTTCAGATGTGCTGCCGCGTCCCATCGCATGGCAAAAAAATCCATGACGACTGGATGAAAACTCGTCTCCAATTCTAATGCACAGGGCGGAATGGCAATGAGCAGTAAAATCAGGATAAACAACTGACGTAAATTTCTCTCGTAATTAACACTCTCAGTCGTTTTTATTCGTGAAGTGATTCTTAGTAATAATGTCAGAAGAGCTGGTACTGATGTGAATGCAATAAAAGAAGAGAAATTTTCGCCAATACTGGACGTTTGCCATTGAAAGAATGCTGTCTCCGCCCAGAAAATGCTGACCAATACTGAGCTTATGACGCCTGTTACGATTACAAACAAGACATATTTTTTTGCAGGTCGAGTGAAAAAAAATAGGATGAAAAAAATACCCGAATACGATTTAAAAACATCAAACAAATGCCCATGAAAAAGCGGTATCGCAGCGCTAAGAAATTGTTTAAATGGAAGCGTGTTCAGGTCTAACATCGCTCCAAGAATTAATAAAAAAAAGCCAAACAAGGCTATATTTTTTGCATCGAGATACGCTTTTACACCTGATTGATTCATGTGGTTTGTAATGTGGATTGTAATGTGGATTGTAGTCAGCTGATTAAAATTTGTCGAAATTAATGATTGAAACTAATGATTGAAATAACATGATACTAAATTCGACAGTCGCGTACGAAATACGCCTTGGATGATCGTTGCAGAACAGCAAATCGACTAGAAATAAAAAAAGCTCCGAAATTCGGAGCTTTTTTGCACAACAGGCAAAAATTATTTGCAGCTTGCTGGCAAATAATTAGTAGCGATTGTACCTGTGCATGTCCAATTCAATTGGCCAACACCAGAGGAAGATGGTGTCAAAACAATAGTACCGGCAGACATTGCAGCTTCAGAAGTAGATGCTGTTGCAACGATCGCTGTACCATTCCAAGCAACACTTTGAACATACTTAGTTGTTTGGGATGCCAGGGTCAAGGATGTTGTAGCTGGCAATGCATTGTTTACGCCGAAGAACTCAGCAACAGCATCTTTACCAGCAGAAGCAGCCAAAATCACCTCAGAAACTTTAGCGCGTACTGTGTAGTCTTTGTATGCTGGCAATGCAACAGCTGCCAAAATACCGATAATCGCAACAACGATCATCAATTCGATCAGTGTGAAACCTTTTTGTACTTGAGTTGAGATGCTTTTAGTGATTTTCATTTAAAACTCCTTGAATGATAGGGAATGAACTACAAACGTTCTTAAGCATTAAGCGTGCCAGAAACGAAATTAGAAACCAGGAATAACCAATTAAATCGACAAAAAAGCTAATTCAGCCTGCAAAAAACCTTGTTTCACTCCTGTACCTGAATATATTGATGATAATTTTATATCAGACACAGCTCACTATCGGCGAAATTATCTCAAATCGCCAAAATTTGACTGACAAAAAACGTCAATATTTTTGAGGTGACAAAATTTGGCAGCACTGGAAAGCAAGAAATGCCATATTCTGCCGCTAAAATACGGGAGGACTTTTTTAAGACTTATGCAAATTTACTCCAAAGCCACGAACTCTCAAGCGCCAGAAGAAATATGCGCTTTAATCGTAATTTGATCTATTACCATTGGATATCGCTAAGATTAGGGACGTAACGATCGGTAGTTGTCAACAAAGATGACACGAGCCGCATAGGAAACGTTGGTTTTTTAATTTGCGCGCAAAATAAATCGTGCAGCAAGCCATGTTTGATTTGGGTTAAATTACAATCTGCAGCACGGTTTGTTTTTTGATAATTTCATTGCAATCAAGTTTTGACCGTAACCGATGTTGTCGCGACAACATCACAGACACCCAACGATACTAAGTGGGATCTATATCGTTGAAAGTGGTGCTGATAGATCATTGCGTATAAATAGGTAAGTATAAATAGGTAAGTATAAATAGGTCCCTATATTCAGGCTCGTAGAAATAGGCTCGTATAGATAGGCCCGTATAGATAGGCTCGTATAATCGGCCCGTATAAACAGGTCCTTGTATACAGGAGCTCTACATCGCTACTTCGTCATAAATTTGGTGATTATTATCTACAAGGATTGACGTTTCGTTGCCTATGGCGATAATGTCTCGGCTTTATAATTTGACTGGCAGTGGTATCTCATTGATAAGCTTGCCAGTTTTTTTGCAGATTAAATTATTAGACTTCTCCGAAACCGTACGAATGACAACGGGGCGCAAACAAATTTATTTTTTTAAATATCATGTCAGGCAAATTCAATCTTCAATCTCGTTTAAAAGCAGGCGCGATCCATTTGACTCTTTCTGCTGCGATTGCAGCGATCGTAGCTGCAGTTGTTTTTTTTGTATGGTATCCCGTACCCTACGACAAGATCTGTGGCGGTTTGAACTTATTGGTCCTGGTTTGTTCTGTCGATATCGTTTTGGGTCCATTGCTGACTTTCGTGGTCTTTGACACTTCAAAAAAGAGAGCGGTGTTGGCACGTGATTTATTTGTCATTGGGTTTGTTCAATTGGCCGCATTAACTTACGGCGCTCATACCGTCTACATTGCGCGGCCAGTCGCGCTTGTTTTTGAGGGCGGACAAAGGTTTCGGGTTGTTACTAATATTGAAGTTCAGGTTGACGAGTTACCCAACGCCCTACCTCAGTTTAGAGACTTGTCGATGACCGGTCCTGTGCTAATGAGCACGCGCCAGCCTACCGAAGCAGAAAGATACAATGCCATCATGGGAGCGCTCAGTGGTGCCGATGTCGGGACGCGTCCGAGTTTTTGGGTGCCATTTGAGGGGCAAGAAAAAGAAGTACTGAAAGCTGCTAAGCCTTTGGATCGCTTGTTGAAGCAATATCCGACGTCGACCAAGCTGATTGACGACATGATCAGTCAAGCTGGGCTGACACGGGAAACGACCCGGTTTATGCCGTTGGTCTCCAGACGCCTGGTGTGGACTGTGTTGGTGAACGGTGAAACTGGAAAAATTATCGGTTTCTTGCCTTTGGAAGGCTATTTCTGATGCCAATTACGGATGCCCCTTTTTCATCTGCGCAGCTTAATCATAAGGTACTTGATGCTGGGTACTTGATGCTTGGTGCTTGGTGAGTTTTGAGTTTTGAGTTTTGAGTGTGGCCTATCTTATTTGCAGAGGTGAGGCACATTGTTTTTAAGGTTCGATTTATATTGATTGCGGTGAATGACGATGGGTTCATGGAAGTGGGATGTCATATCAAAGGGAACTCGTCGAGGGACTGATGTGGTGTATGCGCTGCTTGGCGCAGGTATGTTGTTGTCCTATTTATTGCCGTGGCATGTGCATCCTTTAAGAAGTCTTTATCACGAGTTGAGTTCAATAACAGGATTGTTATTGGCATTCGCTGCGCTTGCTTGCTTGTCTTTTCGTGAAAAAATGAAAATACAGATGCCAGCGTTGATCGTATTTCCTGGCGTGATGTTATTGGTGCTGTTGCTGGATGTTTGTTCACCGCATCGAACAGCATGGTTTGATGCGTTGATCCCTGCGCAATATTTTATATTGATGGGTGCGGCCTTTATTTTAGGGGCGACGCTCACGGTCACAGAACAAGGACGCGAAGACTTTTGTTTGTCAATTGCCAGCGTATTTATGCTTGCCGGCCTAGTGTCGTTTGTAATGCAGCTAATACAGGTTGCCGGGCTCGATGCATCGCCGATTGTGATGTATGTACCATTTACACATACGTTAGGTCGACCCTATGCCAATCTTGCACAACCAAATCAATTAGCATTGTTATTTTGTTTTTCGTTGGCGGCAATCTGCTTACTTCGACAAAAAAATAATTTGTCCGGTCCGCAAGCATTTGTGTTGGCATTCTGCATTCTCATCGGCATTGCTCTGACGCAATCCAGAATTGGCTGGATCATCATTCCATTGTTCACATTCATGTTGATTACGCAGGGCAAAGAATCATCCAGAAACGATAAAGGCGCGATTGTTGTATTACTTGCGTTGTATTTTTCTATCGTTTTTTTATTGCCGTTGATTACTGCATCGGTGGGAATGGCGGGTGGTAGTGTGGCGGAACATGTTGGTGGTCGCTCGGAGCGTAAAGGTTTGTGGTTGCAGGCTTGGTCTATCGCGCAATCGCATCCGTGGCGCGGCGTCGGTTGGTTTGGTTTCGGTGCTGAACAGGTCAACATCGCGGCAGATCTGCCATCGTCGACCTATGCTGAACATGCGCATAATTTAATTCTCAATTTCGCAGCGGAAACTGGTTGGCCGCTGACACTGATTTTTTCAGGTGCTTTTTTATGGTGGTTTTGGCAGACCTTCATGGTGGCAAGAAAAAATTTGGCGCTGCAATTTTCTACCATGTGTTTATTGGCTGCCTTAGTTCATAGTATGGTCGAATTCCCTCTGTGGTATGCGTATATCTTATTACCTGTCGCGATGCTAATGGGCATGCAACACCAAATGCGCTGGCAGACCAATACGATTGATGTGCGCCCATTGTTCGTGCTGTCTATGGTTGCGGTTGCCTTTGCGACAATGGCATTGATGACTTGGGATTATCAGCGTGTGGTCAGCGGATTTAATGTCTTGCGATGGGAGCCAACGCCGTCTGCAGCTGGGTTGAAGAAATTGCAAAAACCGGCTTTTACGCTTTACCCGCAATTTTTTGATTACTTTGAATTAATGCAAATCGAGCCGCGCGAAGGGATGTCCATCGAAGAGATTGGCTATATGGAAAAATGGACTCCTCGTTTTGGCTTTGTTCATATCTTGAATAAGCTTGCTGAAATTAATGTACTTAACGGTGAACCGAAAAAAGCTGCTCGAGAGATGACCACCTTGCAGAAATTACACACCGAAGTTTATCCAGAATACTATGATTACTGGCACGCTAAGGGCGCCTTAGATCCACGATATAACGCAGTTTTTGCGCACATTCCTCAACGTAATGCCCCCTGATCGAGCGGTTTTCGCGTCGCCTCAATAGCGGTGACGCGGTGTTCTTTTTCGCATGCTTTATTGATTTAGTTGTGATCTTGCTGATCAATTAAACTCACCCAATCGCCTGATTTACCACCATGCTTTTCCAGAACGCGGATATCGCTCATCACCATCCCTCTGTCAACGGCTTTGCACATATCGTAGATGGTCAGTAAGCCGACTTGCACGGCGGTGAGCGCTTCCATTTCGACGCCGGTTTTGCCGACCGTTTCCACTTGTGCCTGACATTGTATGGTGTTGGTTTCGGTGGTGATGCTAAAATCAACATGGACTCTGGTGAGTGCGAGTGGATGGCAAAGTGGGATCAGATCGCTTGTGCGTTTGGCTGCCATAATGGCCGCAATTCGGGCAATACCTAACACGTCCCCTTTTTTTGCGGTACCCTCAGTAATGATCGCCAGCGTTTCTGCCTTCATACGGATCACCCCACAGGCGATCGCTGTTCTGTGGGTATCTTGTTTGGCGGCGACGTCAACCATGTGCGCCTGACCTTGTTGGTCAAAATGGGTTAGTTGAGTTGGTGATGAATCTTTTGTCATGAATGTAACATCAGAAGGAAAGTTGGAGAATGTTGGAACGAACGTTGTCAGCAGACATCATAGCACCGTCACAAAAAAACGAGGACTTAAGTAAACTTGCTTAGGTTTGGCTAAACAAACTCGAGCCTCCTGGAAATACACTCGTGGCATTGTTAGGTTCTTCAGCAGCGAGCGTAGCGACAAAGGCACTAAGAAACTGCGGTTTACGACGTTAGGACCTTACGACGTTAAGACCTTGCGACGTTAAAACCTTACGACTTTACGACAAGTCCGGTCTGGAACGACAATATCAATGGATAGATTTTCCCAAGTCCTACAACTTTTTCTGTTGTTTTCCCGTCGGCCAGAAAGATATGAATTGATGCTGAAATCGAGACAAAAATTGAAATCTGTGGTGATGGCAATCCTATTGCTGGCCACCAGTTACGCTCCTGAAGCATCGTCGCAATCGTCGCCTGCGACCCAGAATTTGCCAAGTCTTGGAGATACATCACGGGAAGATTTATCGCCACTAGCTGAACGTAAGCTTGGTGAGCAGATAATGACGATCGTGCGCGCTGATCCGGATTACATCGATGATGGCCCGGTCTCAGAGTACCTGAATCGATTGGGTAACCAGTTATTGGATGCACATCCAGACGCGCGAGGCGAGGCTGCTTATAATTTCGAATTTTTCGCGGTTCGTGATCCGGTTCTTAATGCGTTTGCTTTCCCGGGCGGTTTCATTGGTTTGCATACAGCGCTACTCTTGACGGCGCAAACAGAATCAGAATTGGCATCAGTTATTGGGCATGAAATTGGACACGTCGCGCAGCGACATATTGCGCGCATGCTGACGAGTCAAAAATTTGATTCGTATATTCCCATGGTTGCCTTAGCGCTAGCAATGTTGGCTGCGCGTTCCAGCCCGGATGCAGCGATTGCGGTAGCGGCTGGTGGGCAAGGAATTGCCATTCAAAAGCAACTCAATTTTAGTCGTGATGCAGAGCGCGAGGCTGATCGTGTCGGATTCCAAATTTTGCAGGAAGCTGGTTTTGATACGACAGGCATGGTGACTTTTTTTGGACGTTTGCAAGCATCAACCCGCAATTACACTGATAATGCACCCGAATTTTTGCGTAGCCATCCTTTGACCAGTGAACGCATTGCCGACATGCAAGTACGGACGCAGGGATTGCGCTACAAGCAGCGGGCTGATGGCTTAGAATTTTTTTTAATGAAGTCCCGTGTCCGCGTACTACAAGACTCGAGCGTACAAGGGTTAATGGATGCAAAACAACTCTTTGAAATCCAAGTTAAGTCTGAGCGAGAGGAGGATCAGATCGCTGCAAAGTATGGCTTGGCCTTTGTTGCATGCAAGCAGCTTGATTTTGTCAAAGCACGTGAATTATTGACGCAAGTGAAAGCGCAAGTTGCCGCGTCGGCGGCGCAACGGCATGTTCTTGAATTCACGAGTGCCTTTGATAGTCTGGACATCGACATTCTGATAGGCAGCAAGCAATTTGACCTGGCCAGCAATGAGGCACAAAAAGCGATACAGCGTTTGCCGCTGTCGCGTGGACTCGTGTATCAATATGTCGATGCTTTGCTCTACGCGAAAAATGAAGAAGTCGCTGGTATTTTTTTGCGAGACCAAATTATCATGTATCGGCAAGACGCCAAATTACAGAAATTGCTTGCTAAAGTCTATGAGGTGCAAGGAAAGCAGTCTTTGCAACATATTGCGTTGGCTGACGCTTTAGCAATTCAGAATAAGTGGGGCGCCGCATTGCAGCAGTTGGATATTGCCCGGCGTGAAAAAGATGCTGGTTATTATGAATTATCGGTTATCGATGCGAACGAAAGGGATTGGAAAGAAAGTCATAAGGAAGAGCTTGCTGAAGAGCGGAAACGACGTTAACTCTTGAGATCTTTGGTGGTTTTTTACATCGTTTATGGTAAAGGTTTTGTACTATAGCCATACGCCGTCATGAGTTCAGCTAAGCTATGTTTCTGTACTATGATTTGATCGTCTGGTGTTTGTTTAAAATTGAGTTCTAATGCAGGACGATGGTCTGAAGTTTCTAGCCAGACCAAAAGTTCTTCATCAGTCGCTTGGCGACCATTTATATTTAGATGATTCAACATTGTCGGCAAATCTCTATCGTCCACCAGCGCCAAAACTTTTTCGCCAGCAAGCATCATGTTTCCGCTGGCGTCAAAATAGACAGCCGTCACTTTGGGCATGGCTTGATTGGTATGTAATTGCAGACCATTCGTCGTGGTATGGACGATATAGGGTGTCGCCGCCAGATCGACATAAACTCGTTGTGGGCCATTTTGAAAATACCAGCAACCTCTGCCATCACATTGATAATTGCGATTGATAAAGTCGATCAGAGTAGGGTGCCGGATGATATCGCCGGGCAGGTTTAACTTCTGACAACGCTCGTCACGCATACGCCACTGCCCACGCGGATCAAGGGCAAGCCAGCCGTAACAATGTGGGACATTCGGCCATTTTGCCATGGCCGCTTTGACGATTTCATCCATAATGCTTCTCCATCACAAGGCCTGATCAAAAAAGTGCAGAATTTTTTCTGGCAACCACGTCAGGCTACCAGGTGCGTGGCCGGAGGCGAATCCCACATGGCCACCGTGTTGCGGGTACTCGAGTGTCACACAGGAAGCGGCCGTTTGCGGTAAATATTGACCCGGTAAGAATGGATCGTTTTTAGCATTCAGCACTAAGGTCGGTAACGTAATATCTTGAAGTACGTGGCGAGCACTAGCACGGTACCAATAGTCATCTGTATCGAGATAACCATGCAAGGGAGCCGTCACGACATTATCGAAATCATAGAGATTTTTTGCTTCCAGCAAGCGATTCCTGTCAAACAAGCCAGGAAATTGATCAAGCTTTTGCAAGCATTTTGGTTTCAAGGTTTTTAAAAACATGCGGGTGTAGAGCATATTGAAGCCGCTGGATAGCGAGGCGCCGCCTTGTGCCAGATCGAGTGGCGCTGAAATGGCGCAGGCAGCATTGACGATTTCTGCCTGATGTTGTGATTCGCCTAACCAACGCAATAATGCATTACCACCAAGAGAAACGCCTGCCGCAAAAAAAGCAGGTTCAGCATGTTGTTGATTTTGTTGATTTTGCTGATTTTGTTGATTTTGCTGTGTTTTTAGACGACGAAGTATCCAGTTAATTTCATGGGAATCGCCCGAGTGATAAAAACGCGGTGCCTGATTGAGTTCTCCTGAGCAGCCGCGAAAATGCGGAATTGCTCCCGACCATCCGCGTGCCTGTATGGCAGCCATCAACGCACGCGCGTAATGACTGCCACTCGAACCTTCTAAACCATGGAACAGTACCACCATTGGTTTACCTGCTTGTCCATCGACAAAATCAATATCGATAAAATCATCGTCAGGCGTTGTCCACCGTTCGCGCCGAAAATTGACGTCAGGCTTGGGTATCCATAAAGCGGGATAAATGGTTTGCAGATGACCACCGGGCAGCCAGCGTGGAGACTGATATTTCATGCTTGCTTCGTGAATAAGTGTGATAAATGCTTTCTTCGCTGCGTCAACCTCAATTGAAATCGACGCAGTTTTTAATGCAAAACGCTGGCTTTGAATAAATCCAATGGCGCTTTTCCCGCTGCCACCGAGGCATGATGCATGGTGATGCGCCAGCCTTGCGGTGTTTTCAGGTAAACATTAGTGGCCAGAATATGCACATCTGGCATATTTTCATTGGGTCTGTGAACTTGTTCTATGACGCTGTGCACGGCGGTCAGCAAATTATGCGTCGCATGTAGCTGGCTCGCCTGAATATGGACGCTACCACGCTCGAAGATGGCTTCCCACGAAGCGCGAATCGCAGCGTGACCGATTTGACGCGTCGAGCCGGGGTGGATACAGACAATCTCTTCATCATCCGCCCACAATTTCATGAGGGCCTCAAGATCAGCACGACTGATGGCATCGTAAAATGCCGATTCAACGTCGTCGGCACTCCCATTAAATTGCTTTTTTGCGGGCATGTTAGTGTGACCTGGTTAATCAACGAACGTTATATTAGTGACCCTTGATCACTGTTCCCGGCGCTAGTTTGTAATGTGTGCCACAGTAAGCGCAGGTTTCAGATCCGCCATGTGACAAGTCCAGAAAAACGCGTGGATGCGATGACCAGAGCGGCATTGCAGGGTTAGGGCAGTATGCCGGTAAATCTTTCCCTTGTATTTCGACAACGTTATTAGCGGATGGTGTGCTTTGATTAGTGGACATACTGACTCCGAAAAATGTAAATGCTGGGTAGATGCAAGAGAGGAACCTGAGACTGTTGATCGTTGTTGACCGTGCACTGTCGCGCCACTCAGGATGCTTATTCGCATCAATTGAAAAATATAAACTGTGATTTTAACGGATTCCAGCAATTTACTGTCAGTGATTGGCGAGCTTTTCTAATCAGGGCTAAAATAGAAGGCTATCTTACAAAAATGAAGACCGCGTAAGCGCTTCACCCTTGCATACTTTTTGCGCCTGAATCTGGCGTTGGTCTTGGTACTGACCAGTGTTAGCGGTGGTTTTGATGGTTTGGCGACGGTCCTGAAAAATTTCATGTCTTTTGAATCTGATCAAGCAGCGACCAGAGAGGCGATACGCCTTGGCGCTCCGACGTGGTTTGGTATTGGCGCCTGGGGAATGGTGGTGGGCGTGGCAATGATCAAAGCCGGGTTAAGTCTGCCGCAAGCCTTAGGAATGACTTTTATTGTTTTCGGCGGTTCGGCGCAATTAGCTTCTTTACCCTTGATTGCTGCGCATGCCCCGGTATGGGTTATTTTTGCCAGTGCGTTGGCGGTGAATTTGCGTTTCGTTATTTTTTCTGCAATTCTGGCGCCGCATTTCTCACATTTGCCCTGGTACAAACGTGCCTGGTTTGGCTTTATGACGGGGGATGTGGCGGTGGGGCTGTTCATTCAGCGTTACCCTGATCTGCAAGACATGAAAGGAAAATTAGCTTTTTTGAAAGGCTTAATTTATCCCAATTGGACCGCATGGCAAGTTGGTTCCGTTATCGGCATTTTTCTCGGAAGTCAGGTGCCGACCAGTTGGGGACTTGGCGTTGCTGGTACATTGGCCATTTTATGCGTGATGTTGCCTTTGATTATCAATAGCGCAGCTTTCATCGGCGTTGTGGTGTCAGGTATGGTGGCGCTGTTGTGTTTTCAATTGCCTTATAAACTCGGCTTGCTGTTGGCAGTGATGGTGGGCATTCTTACTGCAATGTTGCTTGAAGAGGCGATATTTAAACGGCGACGCATGAAAGTTCAAGATCATGACTGATATAGAAATTTGGATTGTTATTTTGTCTATATGGTTGGCAACTTTCATTGCTCGTAGCGGTTTTTGGCTGGCTGGTAATCGCATCAATTTGCCGCAGCGAGTGCAAGAAGCCCTACGCTACGCACCAGCGTGTGCGTTAGCGGCAATCATTGTCCCTGATTTTCTGATGAACCCAAATCTGGCAAATCATTGGGATTTTAGTTGGCATAATCCTAAATTAATGGCTGGGATTGCGGCCACCGTGTTTTTTCAATTGCGCAAGAATATGTTGCAAACCATTATTTTTGGGATGGTGGTGTTTACGGCATTGCGTTTGCTTTAGTCGGTGATGTTTGAGTTTTTGTAGGGTGGATGCAACCCGTCAGTCTAAGCTGCGTAAGGTACGGCGCGGGTTTCAACGGCCGTGCAAGGGGATCGGCTGAGCACTGGTTGAACGATAATTTTCGCCAGGCAAGACGTCTGAAAGATCGTCCGTTCGCAGGATACTTGCCAGTAACGGGCAACGGTCCCATATCAAATTGTTGCTATATCGATACTTTTTAACTGGCATGCAGGGATTTCCTGCGTTTCAGTATCAAATCCCCGATAAAACTCTGTGGTATCAGCTGAGGGCTTTGGTAAAATAGCGGTTTTAGCGCGTTTATCCTCATCAAGAGTCAGGCTGAATCAAGTCGAAAATAATATTGCTTTTGAATAATATTATTGAAGCTCGGGGTAGGATGGCTGTTATTCCTTCAATCCAACAAACTCTCACACTACATCACGATGCAATTTAACCGACTCAGCGACCTGATCGCAGGCAATCAGCTTCAAGGCAAACGTGTTTTTATTCGTGCCGATCTTAATGTCCCGCAGGACGATCAAGGCAATATTACTGAAGATACGCGCATTCGCGCTTCCGTACCGGCGATTGAGCAAGCATTGCAAGCGGGCGCAGCGGTCATGGTGACGTCGCATTTGGGTCGTCCAACCGAAGGTGAGTTTAAGTCTGAAGATAGTCTGGCACCAGTGGCTGTAAGGTTGTCCGAATTATTGGGCGTGCCAGTCACTCTGAAACAAAATTGGGTTGACGGTGTTGAGATCGCGCCGGGCCAAGTGGTATTGCTGGAAAATTGCCGTGTCAACAAAGGCGAGAAAAAGAATGATGACGCATTGGCGCAAAAGATGGCAGCGCTTTGTGATGTGTATGTGAACGACGCTTTTGGCACGGCACATCGCGCTGAAGCTACCACTCATGGTATCGCTAAATTTGCCCCTGTCGTGGCTGCGGGTCCTTTGCTGTCCGCTGAGTTGGATGCACTCGGCAAAGCCCTGGGGCAACCAGCACGTCCTTTAGTTGCGATCGTTGCTGGCTCCAAAGTATCAAGCAAACTGACCATTTTGAAATCTCTGGCAGACAAAGTCGACAATCTGATCGTTGGTGGTGGCATTGCGAATACCTTTATGCTCGCAGCAGGCTTAAAAATTGGTAAATCCCTGGCAGAAGCAGATCTGGTGGATGAAGCCAAAGCGATTATCGACATCATGGCAAAGCGCGGCGCGTCAGTGCCAATTCCAACGGATGTTGTCTGCGCTAAAGAATTTTCTCCGACTGCGGTAGCAACGGTAAAAGCGGTCGCCGATGTTGCAGATGACGACATGATCTTGGATATTGGCCCAGTGACTTCCGCATTATTGGCTGAACAAATTAAAACCGCCGGTACGATCGTCTGGAATGGTCCCGTTGGCGTCTTTGAATTCGATCAATTTGGCAATGGTACGAAAGTGTTGGCGCAAGCAATTGCGGATTCGGCTGGTTTCTCGATTGCCGGTGGTGGCGATACATTGGCAGCAATTGCAAAATATCACATTGCCGATCGCGTTGGCTACATTTCCACAGGTGGCGGTGCTTTCCTGGAATTCCTCGAAGGCAAAACTTTGCCAGCGGTTGAAATTTTATTGCAACGTGCAGCAAAATAAGTTGTAAAACAGTGTTGATCAACTGAGTTTTTGACCATTCGAAAACTCAGTTCGCTAATAAAGTTTGCTCATAAAGTTTGTAAATACTCATTCGTCAGTGCATCAACCCATTAAAAATAATTCAGGAGATCAGATGTTACGTGCCACAAAGATTGTCGCCACTATAGGCCCCGCTTCCAATGATGTTGAAACACTCAAACGGATGATTACTGCGGGCGTTAACGTGGTACGTCTGAATTTTTCACATGGAAAAGCGCAAGACCATATTGATCGCGCCAACATGGTACGTCAGGCAGCATCTGCGTGTGGCCGTGAAGTGGCAATTATGGCGGATCTGCAAGGCCCAAAAATCCGGATTGGTAAGTTTGAAAATACGCGCATTCAGATTGAAAATGGCGATAAATTTATTCTCGATGCGGATTGCACGATGGGCAATCAGGAACGTGTTGGCCTCGATTACAAAGCCTTGCCACGCGATGTCAAGGTCGGTGACGTATTGTTACTGAATGACGGCTTGATTGTATTGATTGTTGAACGGATTGTTGGCAATGAGATTCATACTGTTGTCAAAATCGGTGGTGAATTGTCGAACAATAAAGGTATTAATCGTCAAGGTGGTGGTTTGACTGCACCTGCTTTGACGGCCAAGGATATGGAAGACATCAAAACAGCGATGTCCTTCCAGGCAGATTACGTCGCCGTATCATTTCCAAAAAATGCGACCGACATGGAAATGGCGCGTCAGTTGGCCAACATTGCTGGTGAAGCATACAACCATAAGCCAATGATGATTGCCAAGATCGAACGTGCAGAAGCGATTCCGCTGTTGCAAGAAATTCTTGATGCGTCGGACGGCATTATGGTGGCCCGTGGTGATTTGGCGGTCGAAGTTGGCAATGCGGCGGTTCCGGCACTGCAAAAACGTATGATCAAGATGGCGCGTGCTTCCAACAAGTTGGCGATTACCGCCACCCAAATGATGGAGTCGATGATTGTCAATGCGGTTCCAACCCGGGCAGAGGTTTCTGACGTTGCGAACGCGGTGCTCGACGGTACCGATGCGGTAATGGCATCAGCGGAAACAGCATCAGGTAAATACCCGATTGAGACTGTTGAAGCGATGTCCGCCATTTGTCTGGAAGCAGAGAAATTCCAGGAATATAAGCTGGATGCGGACTTCTTAAATCTGACCTTTACACGTATCGATCAGTCAATTGCGTATGGCGCCTTGTTTACTGCGCATCATTTAGGTGTGAAAGCGATTGTCGCGCTGACAGAATCTGGCTCAACGGCCTTGTGGATGAGCCGCCATAGTATTGATGTGCCTTTGTTTGCCTTGACGCCTAGCGTGGCCACGCAACGTAAAGCAGCGCTGTATCGTAATGTCCGCACCTTCACTTTGCCGTATGCTGCAGATCGCGATGCCGTACTGAAATCTGCAGAAACAGTCCTGGTTGAAAACGGTGTCGTGACCAACGGTGACATGATCGTCGTTACATGGGGTGAACCTATGGGGCAAGTTGGTGGTACCAATGCGATGAAGATCGTTAAAGTTGGTGAATTTCAGTCCTGAATTTAGCCCTGAATTTAGTCCTGAATTTCAGTCTTTATTTCGTATCAGTGCAGATTAATGTGCGTCGCCGAGGTGCGATTTTTATCTCCTGATCGAAATGAGATTTGTTGAATCTGAAGCAGTGCTTCAATATCTGATCAGATCGAATGTAAAGATTTTTAATAGTACTTCTGGAGTTTAATATGCCTCTCGTATCGATGCGTCAATTGCTGGACCATGCTGCTGAAAACGGCTATGGTTTGCCAGCGTTTAATGTCAATAATCTGGAACAAGTGACTGCGATCATGGAAGCTGCCAATGAAGTTGGCGCGCCTGTGATTATGCAAGCCTCTGCTGGTGCCCGTAAGTATGCTGGCGAAGCATTCTTGCGTCATTTGATCGAAGCCGCCGTTGAAGCGTATCCACATATTCCTGTGGTTATGCATCAGGATCATGGCCAATCGCCTGCGGTTTGTATGGCTGCGATTAAATCTGGCTTCACGTCGGTGATGATGGACGGCTCTTTGATGGAAGATGGTAAAAGTGTTGCCAGCTACGAATACAACGTTGAAGTGTCGCGCGAAGTGGTTAAATTCTCGCACTCTATTGGTGTGACTGTCGAAGCCGAACTTGGCGTGCTGGGTTCTTTGGAAACCATGATGGGCGACAAAGAAGATGGCCATGGTGCAGATGGTAAAATGACGCGCGAACAGTTGTTGACCGACGTGCAGCAAGCCGCTGACTTCGTGAAACAAACGCAATGTGATGCGTTAGCGATTGCCATCGGTACATCCCACGGTGCTTACAAGTTCTCCCGTAAGCCTACCGGCGATATTCTGGCGATTGACCGTATTAAAGAAATTCATACACGTATTCCGAACACGCATTTGGTGATGCATGGTTCCTCTTCCGTACCACAAGAATTGCTCGAAGAAATTCGTCAATTCGGTGGCGATATGAAAGAAACCTACGGCGTGCCAGTAGAAGAAATCGTCATCGGTATTCAGAACGGTGTGCGTAAAATCAATATCGATACCGACATTCGTCTGGCAATGACGGCAGCGATTCGTCGTTACATGTTTGAAAATCCAGGCAAATTTGATCCACGTGATTACTTAAAGCCAGCGCGTGAAGCAGCGAAACTGGTCTGCAAGGCGCGTTATCTGTCCTTCGGTTGCGAAGGTCAGGCGGCAAAAATCAAACCACTGCCACTGGAAAAAGTCGCCGAGCAATACAAAAAAGGCGCCTTGTCGCAGATCGTCAACTAAGCTGTTGTGACACATCAGGGCGCAGAGAATGCGCCCTGAGCATTTTTGCAGGATCAACATTCCATATCAAAATTGCAGCATCAATGAAGCAGCCATCAATAAGTTGTACAACCGAAGCAGCACCAACTGAGCAGTATTAATGTGCAGTACTAAAGAGTATTGAAAAATCATGACTACCCAAATTAACTCCACACTTCATTCTTTGCCTTTGTTAGGCCGTGGCAAAGTACGCGACAACTATGCGGTTGGCGATGACAAATTGCTTATCGTGACCAGCGATCGCCTATCCGCGTTCGACGTCATCATGTCCGAACCAATTCCTGAAAAAGGCCGTGTTCTGAATCAAATGGCTAATTTCTGGTTCGAAAAATTAGGTCACATTGTGCCGAACCATCTCACTGGTATTGCCCCTGAGAGTGTGGTTGCTGCCAATGAAGCGGAGCAAGTACGTGGTCGTGCAGTGGTTGCGAAGCGCCTTAAACCTATTATGGTTGAAGCGGTTGTACGTGGTTATATCATCGGGTCTGGCTGGAAAGATTATCAAGCGACTGGTGCTATTTGTGGCATTACTTTGCCTGCCGGTTTGCCACAGGCCGCTAAGTTAGCGGAACCTATTTTTACCCCTGCAGCAAAAGCCGAAATGGGCGAACACGACGAAAACATCAGTTTCGCCGACATGGAGCAACGTATTGGTGCCGAACTCGCAGCGAAGATGCGCGATATCAGCATTCAGCTCTACACTGAAGCGTCAGAATACGCAGCCACACGCGGCATCATTATCGCTGACACCAAGTTTGAGTTCGGTCTGGATGATAATGGCGTACTGCATTTGATGGACGAAGTGTTGACCGCTGATTCTTCCCGTTTCTGGCCTGCTGACTCCTATGCGACAGGTATATCTCCACCATCGTTCGATAAGCAATTTGTGCGCGACTACTTGGAAACCATTACCAGCTGGAATAAAACAGCACCTGCGCCGACTTTGCCAGAAGACGTGATCCAGAAAACGTCTGCTAAATATCAAGAAGCGCTGGAGCGTCTGACTGGCGAAAAACTGAAGGCTTCATCATGACGCAAGAGCAAAAAATTGTCGTTGGCGTGGTCATGGGCTCGTCATCTGATTGGGACGTGATGCAGCATGCGGTGTCGATGTTGAAAGAGTTCGGTATCGGTTTTGAAGCGAAGGTGGTATCAGCACATCGCATGCCGGATGAAATGTTTGCGTTTGCAGAAACCGCCCGTGAACGCGGCATCCGAGCGATTATCGCTGGCGCTGGTGGCGCTGCCCATCTGCCAGGTATGATCGCTGCGAAAACAATCGTGCCCGTATTTGGGGTACCTGTGCCATCGAAATATCTGCGTGGTGAAGATTCACTGTTATCGATTGTACAGATGCCAAAAGGGATTCCGGTGGCAACATTCGCGATTGGTGAGGCAGGTGCCGCGAATGCGGCGTTGGCAGCGATTGCGATGCTGGCAACAACGGACGACGCATTGGCACAAAAACTACTCGATTTCCGCCTGAAACAAACGCAAGTGGCACGCGATATGGTGTTGCCAGTTTGATTGCTTGCGTAATTGAAGTTGAAGCGGAGAAGACATCAGTTTTCTCCGCTCATGTAATTGAAAAATAAGATACTCCCGATGAGTATTCTAAAACGTCATTGATTTTACAATCGTCTTTGCCATATTTTTCTAAAATGAGGGGGGAGTATCCGACTCCTTCATGTAATCGCAGGCTTTTTTGCCTCACACTGAATTTGACACCATGACTATCGACAAGCAAGTATACCCACGCCGTCCCTTATTGCCGAACACGGCGCATAGCTGCCTTGGCATTTTAGGCGGTGGTCAGTTAGGTCGCATGTTTGCACATGCGGCTCAGGCAATTGGCTATAAAGTTGCCGTATTAGAGCCAGAGGCAGGCTGTCCAGCTGCTCAGGTTGCAGAACATCATGTGCAGGCGCAATATGACGATGTTGCCGGCTTAAGTGTCCTGCACACCCTGGCTACGCGTGTGACTACCGAGTTTGAAAATGTTCCCGCTGATAGTTTGAATTATTTTACCTGCGATGGTTTTGTTGCGCCGTCTGGTGCTTGTGTGTCGATTGCCCAGGATCGTTTGGCGGAGAAGCATTTTTTCACTCGCTGTGCCCTGAAAAATGGTGTCTATCCAGCACCACACTGGGGTATTGCGATTCATGATGATGTGGTGAGCGCCCCTGAAGATTTATTGCCTGGTATCTTGAAGACAGTACGTATGGGCTATGACGGCAAAGGTCAGGTTCGCGTGCGCAATCGTGCGGAGTTGGAACTGGCATTTGCTGGCATGAATGGTCAGCATTGCATCTTAGAAAAAATGTTGCCGTTGGCGTATGAAGTGTCTGTGCTCGTCGCGCGTGGTGTTGACGGCGAAGCGGTGGTGTATCCGATTGCAGAAAACGTGCATCGTGACGGTATTTTATTTACGACTCTGGTGCCTAGTCCTAATATTTCTCCAGAAATTACGGAAAAAGCCCAAGCTGCCGCGTTGGATATCATTGCCGAACTGGGGTATGTCGGCGTTTTGTGCATAGAATTTTTTATCCTTGAAGATGGTACCTTGGCAGTTAATGAAATGGCACCGCGTCCACATAACAGCGGCCATTACACCATTGATGCGTGTATCACCAGCCAATTTGAGCAGCAGGTAAGGGCATTAGCACAATTACCTTTAGGCGATGTGCGTCAACATTCACCTGCCGCAATGCTCAATATTTTGGGTGATGTCTGGTTTGAAAATGAAACTTCAGACCAGGTGCGTGAACCAGCCTGGGATCAAATCATGGCAATTCCGGGTGCACATTTGCATTTATATGGTAAAGCCGAGGCACGGCGTGCACGTAAAATGGGACACATCACTTTTGTTGCAAGCAGCATGCAAGAAGCGCAGTCCGCTTTAGCTAAGGCTTGCACTATCCTCGGCATCGCAGCGCCGGAGAACGTGTAATGTTGGTGTTGAATTCACTGGACAACGCTTTGTCCATCTCGCAAGCGGCGCAGAATCTGGAAGAAGGCAAGCTGGTCGCTTTTCCAACCGAGACCGTCTATGGTCTCGGCGCCGATGCTGAAAATCCGCTGGCAGTAGCCAACATCTATGCTGCGAAAGGGCGTCCTTCAAATCATCCTGTGATCGTGCATATTGCGCCAGGTGCTGATATTGCATATTGGGCAAAAGAGATTCCATTTGAGGCAGAAAAATTAATTTCTGCATTCTGGCCTGGACCTCTCACCTTGATTTTAAAGCGCGCTGATCACATTCCTGATGCCGTCTCTGGTGGCCAGGATACCGTTGGTATTCGTTGCCCGTCGCATCCGGTTGCAATGGCCTTACTCAGTGCCTTTAAAGGCGGCAAAGGGGGCGTTGCTGCGCCTTCAGCGAATAAATTCGGACACGTGAGCCCTACCATGGCTGCCCATGTGATTGAAGAGTTTGGACAAGAAATACAACCTGGTGGTCTGATTGCACAGGTACTCGATGGCGGGCAGAGTGAAGTAGGGATTGAATCCACCATTCTCGATTTAAGCCGTTTGCACACGCATGGTCCAGTCTTGTTGAGACCCGGACACATCAGTGCAGATCAATTGGCGACAGTCTTGGGTGTCATGCCAGCAAGCGCTGATGCGGCTGCGCCACGTGCTTCTGGTACGCTCGACGCCCACTACGCCCCGCACACACCGGTGGTGCAGGTGGCCGTCAGTGAGTTGGACGATGTCGTCCATCAATTGCAAAAAAATGGCAAGAAGCTGGCATTAATGAGCTATCTCGCACATCCGGCGATTCAGGCCGATGCATGGCGACACTTGCCCAATGACCCGATTGGTTATGCACACGATTTATATGCGGGTTTGCGTGATCTGGACCATGCACATGCCGATGTGATTCTGGTGGAAGCTTTGCCGCAAGAAAAAGACTGGCAAGGCGTGAACGACCGCCTCCGCCGCGCCGCGTTCGATTCGCGTGATGTGTTGCAAAAAATGTTGAACTCATAAAGACCCTTGAACACAGGTAAGACGGGCGCCCTCCGCGTTTCGCCGAATTTGGCCGGCTGCATCCGCTCTACGATCGAGTATGAGTATCCACGTCAATATCGATTTTGACTTTCACCGCTTTAGACAAAGCAACTCTGAGCAATTGGTGCTTTACGGAAAACGGATTAGAAATTGTCTCTGTCTGAACGTATCGAGTTGAGCCTATCGACTTGAGATCCTTTCCCGTTTTACTGCATGCTCACATTGTGCCGACACAAAGTGACGTCACCCGAAGGGCAAAGTCTCAGCCTTATCTTTATTTTGCTTATTTTTGCTTACTTTTCTTTGCTTAGGAGAAGCAAAGAAAAGTAAGTGGCTGCCTGACCCCTTCGGCTTGGCTCCATGAAGAACAATCGTTTTGTATATTTAAAACGACGCATAAGCGATGCAAAAATAATGCAAAAACGAAGCAATTAGGCTGCCATCAGGATGACCCTGGATAACAGAAAATATAATTAACTGTCCAATATGTACGGCAGGTAACAACCTCGCGGCAATTGAATCTGGCGGGCGCCGCCAGTCGATCTTCAGGGCTTTATCCCAAACTTCGAGTTACTTATAAATCAGCTTCATCGCCAGAATGAATGAGGCCAATAGTAATGTAACTATATTGGCAATAATCACCGGCCATGCTTCTAGTAAGATGCCGTAGGTCATCCACATCAGAATACCAGCGATAAAAATGATGTACATACTCAGCGAAACACCCTCGGCGCGTTTTACGCGCCAGGTCATCAGGGCTTGAGGGACGAAGGCAGCAGTAGTAAGGCTGGCGGCACAATAGCCGACCAAATCAGAAGTGAGCATGAAAAATTATTTTGTCGTAGTGGCAAGGAATTGCCCGCCATGATAGACCAGAGGTGGCTGCGCTGTAAATTCACAATGCTCGACTTCACCAACAAAAATTACATGATCGCCTTCGGGATAGCGGCTGCGGTTATGGCATTCAAACCAAGCAGAAGCACCCTTAATGATGGGGTGGCCGGTGCGCGAAAGTGTATATTCTACGCCTTCAAAACGATCTTTCTTGCGACTGGCAAACTGCTCTGCCAACCAGGCTTGCTCGGCGGAAAGTACATTGACAACATAATGCGAATTGCCTGTAAAAACTGGCATGCTGCTGGCGGCATTGCCCAGACTCCAGAGCACAAGCGGCGGTTCCAATGAAACCGAATTAAACGAACTTGCTGTTAAACCAAGAAACTGGCCATCAGCCAGCCGTGTGGTAATGACCGTTACGCCGGTCGCAAATTGCGACAGGGCGTTGCGGAAGTGGCGGGTGTCAAAATCGCGCTTTTCGGCGCGTGGAGAGCGGGTATGCATCAATGTTCCATCCAATTTTTTCATCATTATCCCAGATTTCCCAGGTTTCGTCGGGTAAGCACGGAGTTTGATGAACGCACTAGCGGTCTGTGTTAAACTTGCGCCCTTGATGGTTTCTGTTTGCAGACTTTAAGTGATTGATTTCTTTGGTTTTTTTATACTGCGAATTGCAGAGGGAAAAAATGTCCATAGCGAAAATTGTTGGTCGATTAGGCCTGTTGCTGGCGCTGTGCATGGTCATGGGGGCAGGAGCAGTTTTTGCCCAGGTTACTGCTGATCGGCAATTTCCACCCAATACCAAGCAAGGCGTGTTGGATATGTCAACTTATCCGACCATTAAAATGAATGGCTATGAGCGACGCTTATCGCCGTCGTCACGCATTTATTCAGTGACGAATTTGATTGTGACACCTGCAACTTTATTGGGAAGTAGTTTTGTGGTGAATTACACAGAAAATCAGTTTAAAGACATTGATAAGGTTTGGATACTCACGCAGTCAGAAAAAGCAAAAGGGCCACCAAACTCGACCTCGCAAGTAATGCCACCGCTGGCAAATTAAAATCCGAGTTGAACACCATCGTCGTTAGTTGTGGCTTCTTAAGGTTATTAACGTTGGTAATGTAATTAATGTAATTAATGTAATTAATGTAATTAGTGTAATTAATGTAATTAATGTTGTTAAGGCACCCAGTGCTGTCACTTTAGAAAAAATGATGCAAAAAAAAGTCTTTATTAAAACCTTTGGCTGCCAGATGAATGAGTACGACTCAGACAAAATGGCGGACGTTCTGAACGCGTCCGAAGGATTGATTAAAACCGATACGCCGGAAGACGCAGATATTGTTCTGCTCAATACCTGCAGCGTGCGCGAAAAAGCCTCTGAAAAAGTATTTTCTGATCTTGGCCGTTTGCGTGAATTGAAGCGTAAGCGTCCTGATATGTTGATTGGCGTTGGTGGTTGCGTTGCCTCGCAAGAAGGTGATGCCATCATCAAACGTGCGCCGTATGTGGATGTGGTGTTTGGACCGCAAACTCTGCATCGTTTGCCGCAATTGCTTGATGCACGCCGGGTTTCTGGTCGCTCGCAAGTCGATATCAGCTTTCCGGAAATAGAAAAATTCGATCACATGCCGCCTGCGAAAGTTGATGGCGCAACGGCTTACGTTTCTATCATGGAAGGTTGTAGCAAATATTGCAGTTATTGCGTCGTACCGTATACCCGTGGTGAAGAAGTGTCGCGTCGTTTTGAAGATGTCCTGGCAGAAGTTGCCGGACTCGCCGCGCAGGGTGTTAAAGAGATTTCTTTGCTAGGACAAAACGTCAATGCCTATCGCGGTCTGATGGAAGATGGCGAAATTGCTGACTTCGCGTTGCTGATTGAATACGTCGCAGAATTTCCACAAATCGAACGCATTCGTTTTGTGACGAGTCATCCAAAAGAATTCACCCAACGGCTCATCGATTGCTACGCCAAGGTGCCAAAATTAGTGAATCATTTGTATTTACCAGCCCAACATGGCTCCGACCGGATCTTGTCAGCGATGAAGCGTGGTTATACCGCCATTGAGTACAAATCAGTGTTGCGCCGTTTGAAAAAAGTGCGACCAAATATCTCGGTGTCTTCTGACTTTATTGTCGGTTTTCCAGGCGAGACTGACGAGGATTTTGACGCGTTGATGAAGTTGATCGATGACGTTGGATTTGATAATAGCTTTAGTTTTATTTTTAGTCCGCGTCCGGGTACGCCTGCCGCCAATCTGGAAGACGATACGTCAGCCGAATTAAAGCTGCGACGCTTGCAAACCTTGCAAGCGGTAATCGATGCGAATACCAAGAAATACAGTAACGCGATGATAGGTACCGTCCAGCGCATTCTGGTCGACGGCCCATCGGTGAAGAACCCTGATGAACTGCAAGGTCGTACGGAAAATAACCGTGTGGTTAATTTCCCGGGTGGTAAAGAGTTGATCGGTACGTTGGTGAATACGGTGATTACAGAGTCCTATAACTACTCATTGCGCGGCGAATTAGTTGACGAAAATGTGATTGCATAATGGCTAAAACTCCTGTGCCCGTTTCCTACTTTATTCCTGAGCCGCCAGACAACACGCGCCTGGCCAATTTGTGTGGACCGTTGGATGAGAATTTACGTCAAATTTCTGCTGCACTCGACGTGACGATATTTCGGCGCGGTGAAAAATTTATCATCAGCGGACATAACGCAGAGCAAGCTTTAGAATTGTTGGCGCATTTTTATCCACTCGCCAAAAAAACAGTATCGATCGATGAAGTGCAATTGGCCTTGGTAGAACAAAAAGCCAAACATAGTTTCAAAAATCCTACGCTCGACACAGCACGAATTCCGCATGCCAGGGAGAATGCTTCTGAGGCCATAACGGCCGATGAAATAGCGCCTGAAATATCATCACTGGAAAGCCCCGTACTCAAGACACGTCGTAGCGATTTACGTGGTCGTACACCGCATCAAAACCATTATCTCAATGCGATTGTTGAGCACGATATTACGTTTGGTATCGGTCCTGCTGGTACGGGCAAAACCTACCTGGCGGTCGCCTGTGCTGTCGATGCACTGGAGCGAGATGCTGTGAAGCGCATTATCCTGACTCGTCCAGCTGTCGAGGCAGGCGAGCGATTAGGATTTTTGCCCGGTGATCTGGCACAAAAAGTCGACCCGTATCTACGCCCGCTGTACGACGCATTGTATGATTTGCTGGGCTTTGATCGTACGCAGAAAATGTTTGAAAAACAGGTTATCGAAATCGCGCCGCTGGCCTATATGCGCGGTCGCACTTTGAATCATGCATTTGTGATTTTGGATGAAGCGCAAAATACCACGCCAGAGCAAATGAAAATGTTCCTGACACGGATTGGTTTTGGTAGCAAAGCGGTGATTACAGGTGACGTAACGCAGGTTGATTTGCAGCGCGGACAAAAAAGTGGCCTGATTGATGCGTGCCAGGTCTTGCATGATGTCAGGGGCATTGCATTCACCCAATTCACCAGCGTCGACGTCGTCCGTCATCCATTGGTCGGCCGGATCGTAGATGCTTATGAATCCGCCAATGCCAATGCGCACGCCAATAGCGCGGCGATTGGTCTGTTAAAAAATGCCACTTCACTTAGCTCATCTCATCATGGTCGCAAAAAGTAATCCCAAGCAGCAATTGTCTTTATCCGTGCAATACGCTGATCCGCGTTTGCAAGAACTGTTACCACGGCCTTTGATACGGAAAACCGTGCGAGCGGCATTATATTTCCCTGCGGAATTGACGCTACGTTTTGTCGACGCTGCCGAGGGACAGGAATTAAATCGTGATTATCGCGGTAAAGATTACGCAACGAATGTGCTGACGTTTGCTTATACCGACGACGAAGATGCTGAGGTGACGCAGGCCGACATTATTTTGTGTACCGATGTAGTGCAACGAGAAGCGGATGAACAAAAAAAATCAGTGGTCGAACATGCACAGCATTTAATTGTTCATGGTGTTTTGCATGCGCAAGGTTATGATCACGAGACCGATGATGAAGCGGATGAAATGGAAGCACTGGAAATAGAAATTTTAGCTGGATTAGGTCTGGAAAACCCTTATCAATAAGAGATTGATTCTGCGATGAAACTATTCTCCAAACACCGCAAACATGCGCGCCGGATTGCAATGGGCGATCGCGAGGTTGTTGCGCTCGGACTCCACAGTCATTTTTGGCAAGATATTTATTATTACGCCATGACTTTTACCTGGCCGCAGTTCTTTGCAGCCATCGGCGTTACGTTTATATTTTTCAATTTTATATTTGCCGCGTTGTACATGTTGTTTCCGGGGTCAATTGCAAATATGCAACCAAATAATTTTTTGGGCGCCTATTTCTTTAGCGTTGAAACGCTGGCGACCGTTGGTTATGGTGATATGCATCCCTTGACGGCCTATGCGCATACCATCGCAAGTATAGAAATTTTTGTTGGTATGGGCAGTGTTGCGGTGACAACGGGAATGGTATTCGCCCGTTTTTCGCGACCACGTTCAAGTATCGTATTTGCTGATCACCCTGTGAGTCACGTGGCGGATGGTCGCCGTTTGTTAATGGTAAGGATGGCCAATGAACGTTTGAATTTGATTAGCGAGGCGTCAGCTAAATTGCATGTGATGCGTCAGGAAACGACGTCGACCATGGGGCAGTTCCGCAAGATCTATGATTTGAAACTGGAGCGCGACCATCATCCCTTATTTATTTTGGGATGGACATTGATTCATGTGATTGATGAAACCAGCCCTCTCTACGGACTGACACCCGAGCAAATGGCTGGTAACACCTCGTTGATCGTAACCGTTGAAGGGGTTGATGACACGACCAATCAAAATCAGCGTGGCATAAAACATTACCCTTCGGAAAAAATTCGCTGGAATCACCGTTATGTGGATATCATGAGCCAACAGGGATCGGTACCGCATCTGCACTACAATAAGTTTCATGATTCGGAAGAGTTGCTGTAGGGCTAGTTTTAATGCCCGCTGTGCGCGAATATGACGACCGTATGACATATTTCATGCTGTTGACGCAGACGCAACAGCCGCAATTTCCGAAAATTTGGGAAAGTCCCTGATTTGTTGTATTCTGTAGGATTGAAACAACGGCGCCATGCCTCCTATGCAAGAGCACTCTAGTAAGGTCAGATCGACTGACCTTAAACCCCACAGGTCTTTGTTTGAACGACTGACCGCCTTCATTTCTCCTGAACCTGAAAATCGTGCAGAACTTTTAGAAGTTTTGACGGATGCCCAAGAGCGTAACCTGATCGATGCTGATGCTTTAGCAATGATCGAGGGCGTGTTCCAGGTGTCCGATTTAGCTGCGCGTGACATCATGATCCCACGTTCGCAAATGGACGTCGTCGATATTTCTACGCCCATTGAAGAATGGATGCCGCAAGTTTTAGCGACGGCGCATTCACGTTTTCCGGCGATTGATGGCGATCAGGACAGGGTCGTTGGAATTTTGTTGGCGAAAGATTTGTTGCGCTATTACGCTGAAGAAGCTTTTGAAGTCAGAGAGATGTTGCGTCCGGTGATCTATATTCCGGAATCCAAGCGCTTGAATGTGCTGTTGCGCGATTTCCGTGCGAACCGTAATCACATCGCTATGGTAGTCGATGAATACGGTGGCATTGCTGGCTTGATCACCATCGAAGACGTGTTAGAACAAATCGTTGGTGACATTGATGATGAGTACGATTTTGACGAAGAAGAAGACAATATTTTCGCCCTCGAAAATAAAGGTAACGGTAAGCGTTGGCGTGTGAAGGGATTGACTGATCTGGAGCAATTCAATGACGTCCTTGGCGTTAATTTGCCCGGTGCAGAAACCGAATCGATTGGCGATTTCGTCTCTGGCCATTTGGGGCAGGTACCCCATAAAGGTGACGAATTTGATATTGGTCCTTTGCATTTTGAAGTCCTGCGCGCCGATGCGCGTCAGGTGCAGATTTTGCAAGTAGAGCAAAGGCCATGGGCCAGCATTGATGAACAAACGTAGTGACCTTCCGATTGGCCTCATAGCAGGCTTCTGGTTGCGGCTATCTCATTGGCCGATCATTAGCCTGATGCTTATTCTTGGTGCGTTGAACGTTTTTTCATTCGCACCATTTGGATACTGGCCAGTGCAGATCATCGGTATAGCGCTCTTATTTTCGCTGGTGATACAGCCCCAAATAAAAGCAAATCCAAAGCGCGCGGCCTGGTTTGCCTGGGCCTATAGTTTTTCCTGGATTTTTTGTTGTACTAGTTGGTTGCTAGTGGCCATGACCCGCTACGGTGACTTACCTGCCACATTGGCAGTTGCTGCGCTTGCCTTACTGAGTGGCGCATTGGCGGCGTACGCCGCGCTTTCTATCTGGTTAGGCTTGTGGTTGCAACGTCGCTTGAGCTTGTCTGACAGTAGTTTGCTTACTCTCATTTTCCCTGCCTTGTGGATGTTGAATGAGTGGTTGCGTGGTTGGGTCGTGACTGGCTTTCCGTGGTCGATCTCAGGGTATGCCTACACACATTCCATATTAGCTGGGTTCGCGCCTGTTTTTGGCGTTTATGGCATCAGCTTTATATCGGCACTGCTTTCTGGAATGCTGGCATGGTTGTGTATTTCCAGATTAAAAAAGTTCCACGTCTTTGCTTATATACTGGCAGGCAGTTTTATTTTTGGACTAGGTGCGCTGCTACAAACCGTGCAATGGACGCGTCCAGTCGGCCAGCCACTCAGCGTGAGATTACTGCAGGGGAATGTGGCTCAGGACTTGAAATTTGATCCGGAACATCTGAAAGAGTCAGTGCAGCTTTACCGAGATATGTTGACCGCAGCACCAGCTGATTTGATTGTGACACCAGAGACGGCTTTTCCCATACTGACATCACAGTTGCCAGCGGATTTTTTACCGCGCTTAAATGCGTACGCTCAGCAAACCCAGAGCGCGCTCCTGTTGGGTATCGTGGTGCAGGATGGTGCAGACAGGTATACCAATAGTCTTCTTGGTTTTGCGCCGCTTTATGCTGATCGTGCCTATCGTTACGATAAACACCATTTAGTACCTTTTGGTGAATTCATTCCATTTGGATTCCGTTGGTTTGTTCGTATGATGAATATTCCCTTGGGCGATTTATCGACGGCAGGTATTTTGCAGCCACCGATGGCCGTTCGCGATCAGTTTGTGATGCCGGATATTTGCTACGAAAGTTTGTTTGGCGAAGAAATTGCCAGCCAGCTTGCCGATCAGATTTCGTCGAAGCGGCCCGTCGCTACGATTATGTTGAATGCATCGAATCTCGCCTGGTACGGTGACTCCATCGCGATGCCGCAGCATTTACAGTTTGCGACGATGCGCGTCCTGGAAACGGGGCGACCATGGTTGAGTGCAACGAATACAGGGGCGACAGTCGTGGTTGATGCCCATGGCCAGATCAAGGCGCAATTGCCTGTATTGACGCAGGCAACTTTGCAATCAACGGTGCAAGGTTATAGTGGCATGACGCCCTATATTTTTTGGGGTAATCGGGGCATTTTGTTGTTGGTATTCGCTATCTTGCTGGTGACTTGCTGGATGTCCCGGCGTGCTGTTGCAAAGTCTTCGTTTGTTGTTGATTTGTAGTGTTGTACTTCGGGCGACCAGGCCGGGTGTGGCCCGGCGGCCACTTACTTTTCTTTGCTACGCCAAAGTAAAGTAAGCAAAAGAAAGGCGACGCTGAGACTTTGCCCTGCGGGTGCCGTCACTGCGTGTCGGCACAATTTGCGCGTCACGTAAAACGGGAAAGTGTCGAAACTCGCTGCGCTCAGACAACGACACTTTCTGATCCGTTTTCCGTGAGGCACAAATTGCTTTGTCTAAAGCGGGTAAGGTCTGCATCAACGTCTACTTCAACGTCAACATCAACGTCAACATCGACGTCTACTTCTGCGTCCACCTTTAGTGCTTAGCGTGGGGCTACCGCTTAAGCCTTCGTTTCTTGTTGATTTATAGTGTTGTACTTCGGGCGACCAAGCCGGGAGTGGCCCGGCGGCCACTTACTTTTCTTTGCTTCGCCAAAGTAAAGTAAGCAAAAGAAAGGCGACGCTGAGACTTTGCCCTGCGGGTGCCGTCACTGCGTGTCGGCACAATTTGTGCGTCACGTAAAACGGGAAAGTGTCGAAACTCGCTGCGCTCAGACAACGACACTTTCTGGTCCGTTTTCCGTGAAGCACAAATTGCTTTGTCTAAAGCGGGTAGGGTCTACATCTACATCGACATTAACATCAACGTCTACTTCTGCGTCCACCTTTAGTGCTTAGCGTGGAGGCTGCCGCTCAAGTCTTCGTTTCTTGTTGATTTATAGTGTTGTACTTCGGGCGACCAAGCCGGGAGTGGCCCGGCGGCCACTTACTTTTCTTTGCTACGCCAAAGTAAAGTAAGCAAAAGAAAGGCGACGCTGAGACTTTGCCCTGCGGGTGCCGTCACTGCGTGTCGGCACAATTTGTGCGTCACGTAAAACGGGAAAGTGTCGAAACTCGCTGCGCTCAGACAACGACACTTTCTGATCCGTTTTCCGTGAGGCACAAATTGCTTTGTCTAAAGCGGGTAAGGGCTACATCAACGTCCACTTCAACATCAACATCGACATCGACATCTATCTCCACCTTTAGCGCTGAGGATGCAGGTTGAGCCTTAAGCCTTCGTTTCTTTTTGATTTTTAGTGTTGTACTTCGAGCGACCAGGCCGGGTGTGGCCCGGCGGCCACTTACTTTTCTTTGTTTCGCCAAAGTAAAGTAAGCAAAAGAAAGGCGACGCTGAGACTGTGCCCTGCGGGTGCCGTCACTGCGTGTCGGCACAATTTGCGCGTCACGTAAAACGGGAAAGTGTCGAAACTCGCTGCGCTCAGACAACGACACTTTCTGATCCGTTTTCCGTGAGGCACAAATTGCTTTGTCTAAAGCGGGTAGGGTCTACATCAATGTCCACATCAACATCAACATCAACATCAACATCAACCCTATGTTTAGGGTGGGTGCAAACCGTCAAATTTATTCCAGGTTTTGCTTCAGTAATGTCATTTGATTTCCAGAACTAAAGCCGATCTGGCGGGCACGGTAAGCGACTCTGTAATGTCAACATCTTTGTTGCGCATGACGTCAAATGCTGAATGATGGCCTGTTAAAATTTCATGGAAGCGCTTGGTTTTTAGCACAGTTTCGGTTTTATTTTTATTTAAAACGACCATGATGATGTGTTTTTGATCGTATCTGAAAAAAGCATAGGTTCCATTTTCAGGTAGGTAATGCAGCATTTTTCCGTGATGTATGACGGGCTGATTTTTGCGCCACTGCAGTAATTTTCTCATGTAGTTTTGCGTGTCGATCTGCTCCTTGTTCAATCCCTTTCCTGTGAAAGCGTTGACTGCATCATGTGGCCAGCCACCCGGGAAATCCTTGCGTGTTTCCCCATCGTTTCTCTCTTTCTCACTCGTCATGAGTACTTCAGTACCATAATAAAATTGTGGAATACGCGGTGCTGTGGCCACATATGTGATGGCAAGCCGGACCAGTTCCGCATCATTGTGAAGTACGGTATACAGGCGGCTCAGATCATGATTTCCTTCAAATAAAACCAGATTGTCTGGATCTGGATATTGATTATCGTTGCCAAGTGCCTGGTACAGTTTGACCAGTCCCGTAAAATCGCTTTCGGCTTCGCCCATTGCGGTACGCATTGCATCTTGTAGCGGAAAATCCATTAAACTCGGCAAATAAGAAACATAACCGTTGCTATGGATCTTTCCCTTTTGCCAGTAAGCGACCGTGGCAGGATTCAGGCTCCATTCTTCGCCGACCATATTCATATTCGGATATTCTTCTGTCAGGCGCCGCGACCATTCTGACAAAAATGCTGTGTCTGAATAACCGTAGGTATCAATCCGAAGTCCGGACAAACCTGCATATTCGACCCACCAGATTGAGTTCTGAATTTGATACGTAGCTACCAGAGGATTTTTCTGATTCATATCTGGCATATTGTCGCTAAACCATCCTTGCGTAAAATTCTTTCGATCTTCCTCGGAAGCATAGGGGTCGCCGATGACACTATGGGCATGCTTGGTTGGAACAAATTGCCCATTAAAACTGATCCAGTCGTTCATTGGCATATCTTTCATCCACCAATGCTCGGAACCAATGTGATTTAAGACAATATCCTGAATCACGCCTATGCCCTTTTGTCTGGCGAGAGTTACCATATTTTTGAAGTCCTCATTGCTGCCATAGCGAGGATCAATTTTGTAGGTGTCGGTCGCGGCATAGCCGTGGTAAGAGTAGGCCTTCTGGTTGTTCTCGACGAGTGGCGTAGGCCAGATCATTGTGTAGCCGAGGCCGGAGATGTAATCCAGATGATCGCTTATGCCCTTGATATCGCCGCCATGCCGACCTGCTGCGTTGCTACTGCGGTTCGCTTGATCAAAATAGCCTGGTTGGTTGTCGTTGGTGGGGTCACCATTTGCAAAACGATCTGGCATCAAATTTAGTATCACGTCTTCGTTGCCAAAGCCGCGTCGTGTTGCGGAGTCTGGACTGCGTTGCAATAAAGAATAGGTGTACTGTAAGTCTTTGCTGCCGTGGCGGAAGTGCAGCATCACGGTGCCGGCTTGCGCGTTAGGGGAAATACGCAAGTCAATGAAAAGATAATTTCGGTTAGCGACGCGCGTCACAGTTTCAATTTGTACCTCTGGGTAATCGATTTCAGGGACTGTGTCGGCGATGTCAGTGCCATGCACCATGAGCTGAAGATGCCCGGATTTCATGCCAACCCACCAGTTTCCTGGTTCAATCCGCTCAATGTCTGTTGCGGCTGCTAATTGCGTTACCGCCAGGGTTGCCATCGTCACAATCATTCGTTTCAACATGTGCTCAATCCTTGATGTGTATTCGTATTTTAGGTTCTGACAGCGTAGGAGTTACGCAAAATCCTACAGTAGCCTTCTAGTGCCAAGCCATCTTTCTTTTACTGTCTCTGACGCCTCGTCTTGTCGGGGCAAATTTGCGAAGTTCTACAGGTGATCAAGATTGTTTTAATGTAAATAATTTGCATGTAAAAGATCTGATTATTTTACGCATTGCACGGGGTCAATCTGCGGACGATGGTTTGGTGACCGATCTGCTGTGGATGCCTCTTCGGTGCAGCTAATACGTCCCTTTACCATCATGCTGAAGTGCTTTTCGGAGAAGAACTAGTCATGAAATGTAGCGAAACTACAGTTATTTAACAACTATTTTTTTGAAATATTGCTACTTGTTCATTTGTTGTAGATGAGTGGGTTAATAGGATGGTTTGGGGTTAAACCTGAGTAGGTTGCTTACCTCTTCTTTCTTTCCTTGTTTTCAGTGGGCGTAAAAATTACTTTCTTGAAGTAAATTTTTTGTCGCCTAAAATGTCATCGTCGTGATGTTGTTCATGATGTTTTGTCTATAAAGCGAGATCCATTCCTGCTGTGGACGTTGAGGAGTACGAGGATATTCTTGCCAGGTCTGTAGTTGGCGCTTGTTTTTTGTGTAGTCTGACTACACAAAAAATGTTGATGTGTCGGGTAAAAGCAACATCTTGTGTGAGTGGTCTCCGAGGAGACTTGTAGTTTTACACCAAAATGTAACTCAAATACATTGACTTTGCATTTGTGTTTAGTACAAACTAAACATGCAGCATTTGCTTTTGGGGGGCGTTTGCCACGTCAAATTTGAAGTTATGTTGCCACGCTGTAGTTATGCAAAAAAAACCAAGGAGACGGGTAATGAGTAAAAAAGAAAAAAAACGAGACGATGCGGCATTGAGTTACCAATTTAAAGTAACGCCAATCGCAGCTGCATGTATCGTGATGTTGTCGCTTTCGACACAAAGTGCGTACGCACAACAAGCCGATACTACCGCTAAACCATTGGCGCCAACGAATGTGGTTGAAGTGGTCGGTATTCGTAAAGGTATTGAAGACGCGATCTCTGTGAAGAAAGATAATTCTTCCATTGTTGAAGCGATTTCCTCGGAAGATATCGGTAAATTGCCAGACACCACCATCGCTGAATCGCTGGCACGTCTGCCAGGTTTGACCACGCAGCGTGATAAAAATGGTAACGCGACAACCATCAGTATTCGTGGTTTGAGCCCAGATTTCGCGGGTTACTTGCTGAACGGTCGTGAACAAACAAGTACCGCTGACAGCCGCGCTGTCGATCTGAGTGTCTACCCAGCTGAATTGATCAGTGGTGCGACTGTTTACAAAACCAACGACGCAGAAGTAGTTGGTCAGGGCTTGTCTGGTACGATCGACCAAAAATTAATTGATCCGTTGGCGTTCCCAAAACGTACTGTCAGCGTTGGTGTACAAAAAACCAAAAACGGTGTTAGCTTGCAAGTGCAAGGTACTGGTCAACGTGAAACATTCACTTATATCGACCAGTTTGCTGACCGTACTATCGGTGTAGCGCTCGGTATCGTGCATCAGAGTAGTGATTCTGGTCATAATGACTATAGTACTTGGGGTGACTACAAAGGCAATGTTCAGGACACGACAGGCGCCACGGTTGCTAATGTGACTGTTCCAGGTGGTAATGGCTACAATATTGACACCCAAACTGTGAGCGACAAGCGCACGGGTGTGGCTGCTATTTTGCAGTACAAACCAAACAAAAATTTCAACAGCCAATTGGATGTGTTCTACTCAAAAATTGAAGATTACACAAAGATCAGTCAATTGCAAATTCCAGGTAGCGGTAATTTCACGAACACCACAATTGCAGGTGGCGTAGCCACAAGCACAACGATGAACGGTGTTAGCCTGATTGACCGAAATGAAGGTCTTTTGGAAAATGACACGATCAAATCTTTGGGCTGGAAAAATACACTGAAGATCAACGATAATTGGACTGCTGTCTTAGATTTGAGTTACAACTCTGCGCAAAGCGTGCAGCGTGATGATGAATATTATGCTGGTCTGGTAACGCCTCAGACACTGACCATGAGTGGCCTGGGTAGCAACGTGCCACAACTGGCGTATGGTGCTAGCTTGACGGACCCATCGACAGTTGCGATTCGTAACCAATGCGGATGGAGTGGTATTACAAGTCCATTGGTGCCTAAGGATCCTTCATGCAGTTCCGTTTCTCAGGCTGGTTACGCAAAAGGCCCGACGATTATGGATAAAGTCAAAGCGATCCGTTTTGACTTGAAGAGAGACTTCAGCGAAGGCATGTTTACGGATGTTAAATTCGGCCTGAACTACACTGATCGTACGAAAGACCGTACTACCGATGAAGGTTTGATTATTTCCACTGCAAATAATGGTTACGCACGTGTTCCATTCCCAGCAGGCGCAGCCGTTGTGAGTAACGTTGGTGGTACAGGTATCAATATGCTCGGATTTAATCCTGGCGTAGATCTGGTTCCTGGCACGATGCTGCAACGTAAATATAATAACGACATTCTCTCTAAAACATGGGGCGTCGAAGAAAAAGTAACGACCTTGTACGGAAAGTTGAATCTTGAATCCGCGATTGCAAGTATTCCTGTACGTGGTAACGTTGGTCTGCAGGTTGTGCGTACAACACAATCTGGTTCCGGCTTCCAGGCAAGTGTTGGTTCAACGCCAGTACTGAATAATCCTGCAGTTGGTGGCGGTATGACGACGGAAGAAACGTCATACACTGATTTCTTGCCATCGGTGAATTTGAATGGTGATCTTGGCCACGATGTTGCATTGCGTCTCGGCTTGTCGCGTCAAGTTGCACGTCCAAACATGACGGATATGCGTGGTTCGTTCTCATTTGCTGTTAATAACAACCCAACGACAGTTGCTGGTCAACCTGTGGTACCACGTTTTGAAGGTTCTTCTGGTAATCCTTACCTGAAGCCTTTCCTGGCTGATGCGTTTGATCTCTCGTTAGAAAAGTACTTTGCTAAAAAGGGTTATGTAAGCGCTGCTGTGTTCTATAAAAAGCTCGATACTTATATCGTGCCATATACAAACACTTCATTTGATTACACACCTTATTTAACGGCTTTCGGCCAGACGCCTCTTGCTGGTGGCAATAAAGGTATTTACACATCGACTGTAAATGGTTCTGGTGGCAATCTGTACGGTACTGAATTAACTGCTTCTTTACCGTTGGAAATGGTATCTAAATACCTCGATGGTTTCGGCGTGACTGCAAGTTATTCTTATACTAACAGTAGCGTACAACTGCCAAACAGCATCGGTTTGAACCCTGATCAGGCACCTAATGCAGGTAGCATTTCGTTGCCAGGTTTGTCAAAAATCAATGATAAATTGATGGTGTACTACGAGAAGAATGGTTTCAGTGCCTTTGTTGCTGAGAACATGCGTTCCAAATATGTTGGTAGCGTAGGCAATGCAACTGTTGGTGGTTATCCTTCTCTGTTGTACATCCAGCCTCAACGTTGGATCTCTGCTCAGGTTGGTTACGAGATCCAGACTGGTGCAATGAAAGGTTTGTCAGTGCGCTTTGAAGGTAATAACCTGAATCATCCATACTATCAGTTGAACAATGGTGATGGCTCAGTGAATACCAAAACTCAAACTGGTGCAACTTACTTCCTGAGCCTGAATTACAAAATGTAATTTAGTAATCAGAAGCCTTGTATCTACAAAACCCCTGTCAACGATGTGTGGCAGGGGTTTTTTCAATAGAGTACGATACAGAACAGATACAGATACTTTTACTTAACGATGAGCCGTTATGGAACAGCAAATATTACCTGCAGCAAACAAATGTAACAACATCGTGATTGTCGGCGGCGGTACCGCCGGTTGGATGAGCGCCGCGGCATTGGCGAAAACCCTCAAGGGGAAATACCGCATTACCCTCGTAGAATCGGATCAAATTGGAACGATCGGCGTTGGTGAAGCAACCATACCGATGATTCGCCATTTTAATAATATTCTTGGGATCGACGAGTCTGATTTTATGCGTGCAACCCAAGGCACGTTTAAGTTAGGGATAGAATTCGTCAATTGGGGGCAAATAGGTGACCGCTATATTCATGGTTTTGGCTCTATAGGACAGGAGACCTTCACCGTCGATTTTTACCAGTATTGGCTTAAGCATCATCAAGCCGGCAAGGTCTCGGGTCTCGACCATTTTTCGATCAATACTGCCGCTTGTTTGCAGAACAAATTTATTACGGCACAAACCGATATGCCCAATTCACCACTGGGCCAGATTGCGCATGCTTATCATTTCGATGCTGGCCTGTACGCCAAATTTTTGCGTCAATTTAGCGAAGCGCTGGGTGTGGTGAGAGTGGAAGGTAAGATTAAACATGTTGGAGTACGTCCGCAAGACGGTCATATTAATGCGATAGTTTTGGAAAACGGGCAAGAAATCGAAGGCGATTTATTTATCGATTGTTCGGGTTTCCGTGCTTTGTTGATCGAAGAAGCGCTGCACACTGGCTATGAAGATTGGTCGCACTGGTTGCCGTGTGATACAGCGATTGCCGTCCCCTGTGCATCGGCGCCCGAATTGACGCCATACACCCGTTCAACTGCCCATGCTGCTGGATGGCAATGGCGAATTCCATTGCAACACCGCATCGGTAACGGTCATGTTTTTTGCAGTAAATATATGAGCACGGATGAGGCAACGTCTATATTGCTGAATAATTTGGATGGTCAGGCTCTGGCTGAGCCGCGTCCAGTTAAGTTCCAAACAGGTCGTCGCAAAAAAGCCTGGAACAAGAATTGCGTCGCAGTTGGCTTGTCGTGTGGTTTTATCGAGCCTTTGGAATCAACCAGTATTCACCTGATTCAACAGTCAATCATTCATCTGATCAGTCACTTTCCATCAGCCGGTTTTGATGCTGCGGATCAGCAGCATTACAACGAAGTAATGAGTAATGAATATCAGTGGGCACGTGATTTTATTATTCTTCACTATAAAGCGACTGAGCGTTCAGATTCGCCGTTCTGGGACTATTGCCGTCAGATGGAAATACCGGAATCATTGCAACAAAAAATGGATTTATTTCTCAGTAATGGCAGAACTTACCGTGAAGGTAATGAGCTATTTGCCAAACCAAGTTGGTTGCAAGTGATGTATGGTCAGCGTATGCGACCGCAATCATATAACCCTTTGGTTGACCTGATCAGTGAGCAAGAAACGCAGCAATATTTAAGCGACGTGGAAGAATTGATTCGAAAATGTGTCAATGCAATGCCGACCCATGCTGCCTTCATTGCGGGCTACTGTCCGGCGAATCCCCCTGCGTAAAACGCTATCTCCCTTGTCAATGGGAGTTGATGACAAGGGAGATACAAAGGGAGAAAACGGTTGAAAAAACCAGAACAAAAAAATCAGAACAAAAAATAAAACTAAAAAATTAAAAAAACCAAAAAACCAAAAAACGCGATGGCTTTAGATGGCAAGCATCCGTTTATTAAAAGCAATCGACGGTGCTAGTCGCGCCAGTACGAGTTTCAGTAGCACAGCGTGCTGAACCGCGTGCCAGATCATGGGCGTCGCTTTCTTTTTTACGTTGCGCATTTTTGGCGGTAGCTTCAATTACTGCCTTGGCATTCTCCAGATCTTTTTCCAGACCAGGTGCATTAGCAGGACGATTGATGGTAGCAGCTAGGTCAGCATGTGCTGGCAGGTAAGTCCAATACGTCGACTTTGCGCCGCTTGGCCAGACAGCTGTTACCACCGGTGTTTCTAAGGTAGTCGTGTTTTCCGGGAAGATATACGTATGCGTGACTGGCGCTACGCCCAATACGGTAGTGCCTTCGTAAATAGTGGCGCCCTCCGGCTTACTTTCAAAAGTGAGCATGCCTGTGTTGCGTGAATCGGTAGCGCAACCAGATAGTAAGATGGTCAGGGTGAGGCCTGAAAATAGGGCGATATGTTTTTTCATTTGATTTTCCTTAAAAATTTCTTAGCGTACTTTGTTATGTTTTTTTATTTTACTAATAACCGGTATTCCCACGCTTTGAGCTCAATTGGCGCACTGGCTGATTGGCCGGATTGGCCAGTTAGCGGATCGGTAAAACTACCTTGCAGTATAGGATCATTTGAGCTGAATTTGCGCGCTTTATCGGATAGATTAAAGATGCCAATGATCTGATCGTTATCTTTGCTGCGTGAAAATGCAAAAATATGGTCGTCGTCGGCCGTCTTAATCAACTGCGGCTGGCCACCGGCAAGTCCATTCCATAAAGCATGGTTGGTTTGTTTTAAATGGAACAGCTTTGTGTACAGGGCTCGGTATGGATGATCTTTCCAGATAATTGGATCGCGTTCAAAAAAATCTAGCGCCTTGGTGTTTCCTGCTTCCTGGCCTTGATAGAGTAAAGGCATCCCTTTGAGGGTGTTCGATAACACCAGGAAGGTTTCGACCGCGTCGCCGAGTCGGTCGAACTCTGTGCCTTCCCATGAGTTCAGATCATGGTTGGACGTGTGTAGCATGCGGTAGGAATTGGGGTTATAGCCGGCTTCTTCACCATGCAAGTAGGCAACCAGATCAGCGGCATTTTTCTTCCCTTTGGCAATATCGCCCCAGACATCCTTGAATTGCCAGCCGTAGGTCATATCAAATGCATGTTCCTGTAAGTCGCGTTCGGTTGCCTCTGCCAGCATGAACACCGGTTTGATCTGGTCTAGTTGTGTACGAGCGTCATTCCAGAAATCAGTTGGCACCATCGCCGCCACATCGCAGCGAAAACCGTCAAGGTCGTAATTGCTTATCCAATATTTGAGTGCGTTGATCATTTCGCTGCGCAATTGCGCATTGCCGTAGTCCAATTTGATGACGTCAGCCCAGTCCGGTACGGGAGGGACGAAGTTACCTTTTGCATCATGGATGTAATATTCAGGGTGAGTTTTAGCCCAAGGATGATCCCACGCGGTGTGGTTGGCAACCCAGTCGATAATCACTTTCATGCCTTGCGCATGAATTGCATTCACGAGGTGGTGAAAGTCTTCCGGGGTACCAAATTCTGGATTCACTGCGGTGTAATCCGCAACAGCATAATAGCTGCCAAGTGTGCCCTTGCGGTTCACTTTGCCAATCGGATTAATCGGCATAATCCAGATCACGCCAACACCCATTTTTTTTAATTCTGGCAAGTATTCTTCGAATTTTTTGAACGAACCTTCCGGTGAATACTGGCGGATATTCGCTTCATAAATCGCCGCATTTTTACTCCACTCAGGATGCACTACGGTACTCACGCTTTGCGCTGATGCAGCACTTGTAATAAATGCACACAAAAGAGCTAACAATGTTTTTTTCATGGACACTCCAGTCGAATAAGGATGTGACAATTTATGTAGTAATAATTCATAACTATTATAAAAAATGGATTAAAGAATCATTTTATGACTGAATTAATTGCTCTATTGTGCCATATTCGTCAAAATAGGGTAATTAATTCTGTGTATTAAAACTACATTTTGATGTGTTTTATTTTTATTGTTTTGTGATTTTGAATGGTGGGTGCCGCTTGCCAAATTTGTTTGGTAGCAAAATATGAAGGTGATCAGACGAATATGAAATAAATTACCCGTCCCGATTGTTTTCATACTCTGTTTCCTTTGCTCCGTTTGCGTCAGTGCGTATTCTCAATATACTTAGTTGTGAAAAAATAGTCCGATGTAAAACGGAAATAGAAAAAAGTTAATCCTGACATCCTAGGAGACGTGATGCAAATAAGTAACATCCGAAGTTCATATCGATGCGCTTTGTTGCTCGATTTGTTGTTCGGTTTATGGATGATGTCAACACTTGAGCCGACGTATGCGGCACATCATCAAATTTCACCCGCCGATTTGGTTGATCCTTTGATCGGGACGCAAGGCACAGGACATACTTTCCCGGGTGCATCTGTGCCGTTTGGCATGGTTGCGCCGAGCCCGGATAATGCTGCCAGTGGCTGGGATTACACGTCTGGTTACCAGTACAAGGCACCTAAAATCATCGGCTTTTCTAATACGCATATTAGTGGTGCCGGTATTCCGGAATTAGGTGATGTATTGTTGCAACCCGCTTCTGGACCACTCTGGAGCAGTCAGACAAAAGATTTTTCAAGTACCTACGATAAACGTAGCGAGTTCGCCCGTCCTGGTTTTTACTCTGTGCGTCTTAGTGACCTTGGTGTTCGGGTTGATCTGACGGCATCGCAACGTGTAGCCTTGCAACGCTATACCTTTTCGCAGTCTGGACGGGTTCAGGTGTTGGTTGATTTTCAGCATATTTTGCGTTTTGGCGATCGATCCCCCGTTACATCAAGTCATGTCAATGTTAATGCTGCGCGTGGTGAAATACGTGGCGACCGGCAATTGACCAACTGGTCGACGCGTGAACAAGGCTTTGTCGTGCGCTTCGATCAACCGATTTCTTCCGTTATCACTTTGCCGCCACGCGCCGGAGATAATGCACCACGTTACGTGCTGGAATTTGACCTTCATCAAAAGCATGAGTTACAGGCGCGGATTGCTTTTTCGACGATTGATGCAGATGGCGCACAACGTAATTTGGATGCATTGAATGACAAAAAATTTGACGATGTGCGAAGCGATGCGACAAGGGTCTGGAATGACTTATTGCGCCGGATAGAGATTCAGGCACCGATTCATCAACAAAAGATTTTTTATACAGCGCTCTATCACACACTGCTTCATCCTAGTGATATTGCGGATGTCGACGGTCGCGTTCGCGGGGCAAATGGCGAAGTGATTGATGCGGCTCAAGGACACTATTATTCGACCCTGTCGTTATGGGATACGGTGCGTGCCACTTACCCCTTATTAGGACTGGTAGTGCCAGAGCGCATTGATGGTCTGGTGAATACGCTGCTGACGCATCAAAAGGCGGTCGGATATTTGCCGATCTGGACGGTCTGGGGCAGAGAAACCTGGTGCATGATTGGTAATCCGGCATTGCCGTTTATTGCGCACGCCATACAGGCTGGATTCGATGGGTTTGACCAACAACAGGCGCTCGCCGCGATGGTAGCGACATCGACCGAACCAAGACCAAATGCGCCAGAATGGGCGCAGCGTGACTGGACCACGTATCTGCAACATGGGTATTTACCGTTCGATCTTGTCCCGAGCGAAGCCGTTTCTAAAACCTTGGAATACGCCTGGGGCGATGATGCGGTTGCCAGAGTAGCGACCATGCTCGGTAAAACGGATGTCGCACAGAACTTTATCCGCCGTGCGCAAGGCTATCGCGCCTTGTTTGATCCGGAAACCCAGATGATGCGTGGTCGCGATAGCGCTGGCCGCTGGCGTACTCCCTTTGATCCGCTGAAGGCGACGTCGCCACTCAATAATCCGGGGGATTATACCGAAGCCAATGCGTGGCAATACTCTGTCGCCGCCGGCCTCTATGATCCAGAAGGTTTAGTGACTTTATTGGGTGGTGCCGCGGGTGCCGGGCGGTGGTTAGATCGTTTTTTTACGATCGGTAGTGTAGACACGGATAAGTACCTTGGACAGGAAGGGATGATAGGCCAAGATGCGCATGGCAATGAACCCGGACATCATGTTCCTTATTTGTATGCATGGACAGATCGTCCGTGGCAAGGTCACGCCAGGATACAGCAAATTATCACGAGTTTTTATAGCGATAAGCCAAATGGCATTATTGGCAACGACGATGCGGGTCAAATGAGCGCGTGGTACGTCTTTTCTACGTTAGGGTTTTATCCAGTCGTGCCGGCAAGTGGGAACTTTGTACTGGGGGCGCCGCAAGTACGCGATGCTGTACTGCATCTGGCACATGGTGAACGTATGCATATCGTGGCAGACCAATTTGCGGCCAAGCATCCTTATGCACGTTTCGCGCGTTTGAACGGTACAAGTTTATCAGCGACGAGTGTTCGCCATGCGCAGATTACTGATGGCGGCACGCTGCGTTTTTCGATGGAAGACATGCCACACTAGCAGACCTTATGACACACTTATTTAATCAGCTTATGCAACGACATATTGTTAATGTGAAGGTCAGTCTCGGACTTGCACTTTGCATCATCACGCTTCAATTAAATCCTGCATTTGCAAATAAAAATGCAAATACAAATAAAAATGCAAATACAAATACAAATACAAATGCAATGTCATTGGAGCGAGTAGAACCACCCAACTGGTGGGTAGGGATGCATGAGCCTACGCTGCAATTGATGGTGCATGGGATTGATATTGCCGACGCCAAGGTCCGTCTAAATTATCCGGGCGTGACGATCATTTCTACTTCGCACGGCATCAACCCAAATTATTTATTCATCGATCTGAAGATCAGTCCCCAAGCCAAACCTGGCGTTCTTGATTTGCTGTTTCAACGCGACGGAGTGCAGCTACATCGTGCCTATCAATTGCAACAAAGACAGCCAGGTTCAGCGCAGCGGCAGGGGTTTAGCAGTAAAGACGCGATCTTGAATTTGATGCCAGATCGGTTTGCGCAAGGTCAATCCAGCACCGTCGCAATACCTGGATTTACTGACGTAGTCGATCGCGCTAATGGCGGCGCCAGACATGGCGGTGATATCAAAGGTATTGTCGATCATCTTGATTATATCGCCAACATGGGCTTTACCATGATCTGGCCAACGCCGATGCTGGAGAATCGGCAGAATGATTTTTCTTATCATGGCTATGCCATGACGGATCTTTATCGCATTGATCCGCGCTTTGGTAGTAATGAAGAATATCGCGAGATGGTGCGTTCAGCGCGCGCGCACGGGCTGGGTATTATTCAAGATATTGTCCCGAATCATATCGGTGATAATCATTGGTGGATGAAGGATATGCCAGCACCGGATTGGTTAACCTACAGCGGGAATTTTATTCCTACGCGCCATGCACGTTCTGCCATTAGTGATCAATATGCATCACAGGAAGATCGTGATAATTTTACGCAAGGCTGGTTTAGCTCGACGATGCCGGATCTGAATCAAAAAAATCCGCATGTTGCGTTATATGAAATTCAGCAGGCAATCTGGTGGATAGAATATGCGGGTTCATCTGGCTTACGCGTTGACACTTATGGCTATTCCGATACCGCATTTTTAGCTAAGTGGTCGCGTCGTATTATGCAAGAGTATCCGTATTTTACGATGGTTGGAGAAGAGTGGAGCAGCAATCCGCTGACGGTCGCTTATTGGCTGAAAGGTGAGCTAAATAAGGATGGCTATGTTTCCAGTATGCCCAGCATGATGGATTTTCCATTGGTTGAAACATTGCGTCGCGCATTGGTTAATGAAGAAACCTTTGGGTCAGGCTTTACCGAGCTTTACAGTGCAATGAGCAATGATCAGCTGTATCCGCATCCGGAAGCGATGGTCTTATTCGAGGGAAATCACGATATGCCACGTCTGTTTAGCGTATTGGATAACGATATCGCTCTGTATAAAATGGCCGCCGTCTATGTCGCTACGATGCCGCGTACCCCGCAGTTTTATTATGGGACGGAAGTTTTAATGTCTAGCCCAAAAGAACGCGACGATGCTGGCGCACGTCAGGATTTTCCTGGTGGTTGGGCGGGTGATAAAGTCAATGCATTTACAGGGCAGGGTTTAACTGATCAGCAGCTTGAAGCGCAAACATTGATGCGGCAATTATTAAATTGGCGTAAAGGGGCTCACGCTATCCATGCTGGTCGTTTGATGCACTACGCACCGGATAATGGTGTCTATGCGTATTTCCGGTACGACGATCGTAGTAAATACATGATCGTTTTGAATAAAAACTATGCAGCAACGACGCTGGAGTTGAAAAGATTCCACGAGATGCTGAACAACAAAAGCACAGCAATCGATGTGCTTAGTGGAAAAGCGAGCAAACTAGGTACGACGATGATAGTGCCACCACGAGCAGCGTTGATCTTGCAATTGCTACCGTGAATGTGCACTGCCATTACGATATTGCGTGGGAGTGACACCGACTTCATCTAAAAATTGTCGGTTGAAATTAGAGAGATTTGCAAAACCGCATTCTTGTGCGATCAAGGCAATCGGGCGGTCGGTTTTCTTAAGTCGTAGACACGCAGCACTGCAACGGACCGCCCGAATATATTTGACATAGGTTTTGCCCGTCTCGCGCCGGAAAAAGCGACTGAAAGCGGCTGGCGTTACGCACGCGATGGCGGCCGCGTCTTCGACGCGTAATTCGCCTTCAATGTTTGCCTGGATCCAGTCAAGTACCTTTTGAATTCGGCTATTGTCTTCGGTGCCGCTATCTGTCGCGCCACGGCTGGTGGCGATGGTATTGAGTTGTGGTAAATGATCGTGAATGCTTGCAAACACGTCTAGTAGCACGGGGAGCCGATGTAAGTTTGAAATATGCCTCATAGTAGCCAGCAACTCGCATACGCGTTGATAGCATTCACCGTTGATCTGTAATCCTAGTGCGGCACGATCGATGACATGCTGGATCTGCTTTAATTCTGGCCAACCTGTACGTTCAAAAAAGTCTGCTGGCAATTGTAAAACGGTAGCAGAGAGGCCAGCTTCATCTGTGTCGCCAACGGAGAGCCAGATGTGGGGCAGGTTGGGGCCGAGAAGTACCATATCACCAGCAACAAATGCCGTTGCTGAGTCGCCTATAAAACGCACACCATTGCCACTTTCTATCCACGTTAATTCTATCTGTGGATGACGATGCCATTGACCGGCTTCGCTATTTTGAAAGCGCAGATAGCGAAACGATAAATCAGGATGGCTGACGTGCTCATTGAAAATTTTCATGTGTTTATTTGTTGGGCGAAAACGACAATTGTCTGGAGCGCTCTCTGGCAATCTGTGTCAGCGTATTGGAAGAGCGCACGCGGATTGCGAGTTTTGTCATCATAAACGCGCTGGGTGGCCGAATCAAGCGATGCTTGACGAGGATTGAATGCAGGGAGTGATGCCTGATCGCCTAAAGCGATGGCAGCGATGGCAGCGACGAAAATGAACAATCGCTATTTTGACGCGATTTCTATTTGTAGCGCATTTCCGCCGTTGCGCACCAATCGCAAAGGCAAAAAAGACAACGCGGCAACCCCAGTTGCTTCAAACGCATGATCACTAAAACGAGACTGTGTCAGTTCGCTGACGGTCTGCACCACGCGGTCATTGTGATGATCGTCGGGGTCAACCAAGACGGTATGTGTCGCTCCTGCAGCCATTGCGCGTCGCAGACTGACTGCACGCGTGTCGATCGCAATAATTTGGCTCGCACCTGCAATGCGTGCGCCCTGAATGGCAGATAAACCAACACCGCCGCAACCGACGACAGTGGCTGTGTCACCGGGCTGCACTTTGGCGCAATTTATGACAGAGCCGACGCCTGTCATTACGCCACACCCTAATACGCATGCGCGACTCATGGCAACCGTGTCTGGCAGTGCAGTTAAGGCTTCGGCGCGGACCAGACTGTATTCAGAAAACGTACCTAAGTTGAAGGAACGTTCGATTGGCTCGCCGTGCCACAACGTATGTTACGCCGCAGCTTTGCTACTCCCCAGACTTGGATCGACACCCGTGCTGCGTTCGCAGATATGGTTGTTACCAGTCAGGCATTGCGGGCATCGACCGCATGGAATTGCCCAATTCATCAGTACTCGCTGGCCGATAGAAAAATGTTCAACGCCGGCGCCAATCGCCTCAATGATGGCAGCACCCTCATGCCCCATCACTAATGGTCCTGGTCAGTTGAGTGATGCATGGTCTGTATGACAAATACCTGCAGTTGGCAAACGCACTCTGACTTCTCCCGTCAACGGGGCGCGAACGTCAACGGTATCGATGACAAAGCTACCTTTGCCGTCAGCAATGGCGGCTAAACTCTTGACTGTACGATGCTTGGATGCGGCCTTGCTTTGCGTGGGATTTTGCAAGAAAATAGGCATATTATTTCTGCTGATGATGGTTAAAAATCACGATGTCCACGTTGACTTATATCGTTAATAACGGCGTCACCAAGTGGAACAATTTTTCTAAGCGGCACTTCAGAAATGTACAGATTTTCAGCATCTGATCCATACTCGCCTTGCATGGCGATACTGCCATCGCCACGCATGGCAAGCGAGCAACCTATGACTTTCCAGTCTTTCCATGCGCCGTTCTCAATCCTCCCGACATTACTCACGCCCACTACCGGTAAGTCATATAGATCTGCTAGTTTGCCGTACGAACGACGCCATAGCTCACCGTAAGGTTCGATATGATTATCGTGGTCTGGTGCGACCGCCCACGCGCAAGGTGACAAAATAATTTGTGCACCCATTCGCGCCAGGACATGCCCGATCGCCAGCGACTCGGGCGCATTATCGGCACAGATACTTATTCCTACGATCCCCAGTTTGCTACGCGCAACCGCGAGTCGGTCACCAATTGAATAAATCCCTCCGGCAACCGCGAGTTCATGAATCTTGCGGTGATGCAACAATAGGCCACCTTGATCATCGATAAATACAGCGCTGTTGTAAAGGTGTTCCCCATCACGTTCAACGAGTCCTGCTACGACGTGTATTCCATGCTGCTGCGCGGCTAACGCCAACATCTGAAATGACGTGCCTTGAAGTGGCTCGGCCAATTCTCTGGCACGCAAATCTCCCCAGCCTATGTCCAGACATTCTGGCAGAACAACAACGTCGCATTTTGCCAGAGCGGCTTTTTCAATGTAGCTCTGGGCATGTAAAAGGTTGATCCTGGGTTGGCCAGGGGTCACGCGCATTTGTGCCATACCGATGCGAAGGCTTTCGTTCATAAGGTATCTACATGCCTTTACTGAGTTGTGGTGCTGTAGATCACCGGATTATTAATTCCGGTGACTTTTTCACCAGGTAAGGTTTCGGGACACCACTGTAATCGATCATTTTCCTGGGCTATCGAAAGAGCATTTCCTAGTCTGATTTGCTCATCCATATAGATCACAGTCATGACTGAACGTGGATGATCTGATACATTTGCTGCCGCCTTGTGAAACGTCCAACCCAAATGAAAGCTTACTTCACCTAAATCAAATGAGATGCTCACGAATTCAAAGCCGTGTTTGGCCATATTGGCGCTGATTTTTTCTTCACTCTCATCTGAGATGCCTAAGTCACGGCCAAATTTGACCGATTGACTGCGTGCATAAAACCCTAATGGCCCCATAGTTTGCGGTACCGCCTGCAAGGGAATCCATGCGGTAATTGTGCGGTCGCTATTCATAGGCCAGTAATATTGATCAGCATGGGCTGGGGTGATGCCGCCTCCTGGTTCTTTATATAGGGACTGATCGTGATAAAGTCGCACCCCAGAAACACGCAGAAGCGAGGCCGCAATTTGCGCGAGACGCCTTCCCATAACGAATTCTGCAACCTTAGAACTGTGCTTCCACAAATTCATGATTTGCAAAAATGCTTTGTCGTACGTCGAGCGCTCCTCCATTGGGGTATCTTGGGTATTCAGCGCGATCGTTAAGCGTGTTATTTCTTTGCCGTAGTAGCGCAGTGTTTCGGGCGAGAGTACGTTGGCAAGTTTAATAAAACCATCCCGTTCAAATGCGGAGATTTGTTCTGCGGTGAGATCGTAGGTGCTATGGATGTCGATGCTCATATCCGCTCTTTCATTGTGATATTTTGTTTACAATTTTTTGTAAAAACTGGCCAACGCATTCTCTAACACCAGCCTGTTGACGGCGACAAATATACCGAAATATACCGAAAAACAAAAAGCCACTCATTGGCATTAACGTCCGGAATGCAGTCCCGCTTTTTAAGGATTCATTGTGTTGCTGAGTGGATGATAGTTTTTCAGATGAGGGCGGGATTTCGGTAATGAACAATAATGGAGCGATGGAGAGTATGAACACAAGCACCGGCGTAATGATGATTAATGCATAGTTACTCAGTGATATTGAGATGAAATAGGCGGCGATACCGAGAATGCCGAAAATGGTTTGCATCCATGTGCATCCGCGTACTCTGTGTGGTCCTGCCGTGGTTAAATCGGCGATCAGTGCTCTGGCAGGATTGAATGTGACATTGATACTAAGATCACAAATCATTGTCACCATCGCGGCGACGATAAACAGGCTGAGTCCTGTGTAAGCCGCAATGTCGTTCAGTTTTAGTAATGCTAGGAGTGACGCAGTGCCAGTCAGACCACCTACCAGCAAATACGGTTTGCGTCTGCTTCCCAAGATCCACGTGCGGTCACTTAAAAAGCCCACTAAAGGCTGGATCAGAAGTCTGGCCAACGGTCCCGCCAGCCATATCAAGGCATTATTATCGATATGCAAGCCATAACGCGTGCTTAAAATCCAGCTTAGCGACGCCGTTATCGCAGACAAAAAGAAACCAACCGCGGCTGTTGGCAGGCTTAGAAGGACAAGATCGCCGGTAGATAGTCGTAGTTGTGTCTCAAGCATGCGGAGCCTTGCCATGTAATAGTTAGCCAGAAATTCAGCCAGAAATTCAGCCAGAAAATCAGCCAGAAAATCAGCCAGAAAAATATCGTATGTTGCACCATATTTTATAGGCGTCATTTTTGGCAAAGTAATACAGTTATGACTTCAAATGACTGTTTTCAAACTAGGTAGGCTACTTTGTCAGGCGAGGATTTTTTTTGCATCGGTAGCGTGGGTGCAACCTGCCAGATCGGCGCAAAGGTAATGGCAGCGGGGGGTAGCCCCGCGCTACAGATTGGGAATGTGTGCTGCATTAAAAAATCGACGCGTCTTATCGATGTGTTTTAATTTTTTAATGCGTCATGTGGTTTTGTACAAATTGAGCTGAAGATTAAATACTCTTGGTATTCGCGTCAATATCGGCCAGGCATTCACGTCCACGGACGCTGATCTCGTTTTTTCCAGTTTCAGGATTGATCTCAATATGCCCTTTTTTGCCCAGAAAAGTCGCGACTGGGCCAGACAATAGCGCATCAGAGTCGGTTGAAATGGCGCGCAAGCCATCGATACACTGTTTAATAAATAATACCTGGCGACCTATTTCAGTTAATTCCAGACTGCCGTCTTTTCGATAGGTAACTAATTTGATGCCAGATAAGCGTTTTGTGTTGCGACCAATACATGCATTAGGCTTGACGTTTTTTGGCAGTTTACTAATCTGCTCGAGTGCATCATATTCGTCGATACTTAATTTGTGATTCATTGTGACTTTCATTGATAGGCTTTGCGGGACTTTTTAAGACCCATATTTTGATGGAATTCGTTGATTTTCTCATTTAGGTGCGACCAAGCAGTCGGTGTTAGAAAACAGTAAAGCACCTCAGCAATGTAAAGACAAGCTTGCACCAAGGAGACTCGGGCCAGCACATTGCATTTATTTGATGTTTTATTGTTGCACTGAAGTACTAATTCGTTTTCTGAACCTATTTTTGCCCTGAATATATCATAGCAACGCCTTCTTGCAGTCGGTTGTACGGATATTCTGTGATCTGAGAGTGTGTATTTTTTAATACTTCGGCGATTAAAAAATTGTATTTTTTGTAATTTTAAGTGCTTACAATACGACGCGTATTTCTTTAAAAATCTGCGTCGCATGAAAAGTAGTATAGCTACATTGTGACTCTGATACCCTGTTGGTAAAATACGACGTAAAGTCTATATTGCCGCTAATGTCAACTAAATTGTCCATTTTATTGTGCGATTTGGAGCAGTCTCTGTTTGACATGGAATCTAGTTTTAGTACAAAATCAGTCTAAGTAATTAAGAATAAACTAAAAAAATCATAAAACGGGGACGCATCAGGATGCACACACACATCAACAAACCACGGCTCTCATTTTGGCAACTGTGGAATATGAGCTTCGGCTTTTTCGGTATTCAATTTGGCTTCGCCCTACAGAATACCAATACTAGCCGGATTTTCGCTACTCTTGGCGCTAACCCTGACGACCTTGCGTTGTTTTGGCTGGCCGCCCCTATTACCGGGATGCTGGTTCAGCCGGTGATCGGCTATCTGAGCGACAATACCTGGCATCCAATATGGGGTCGTCGTCGACCATTCTTCTTTATCGGCGCAATGTTGGCATCGATTGCGATGTTTTTGATGCCAAACTCGACCTTGCTGTGGATGGCAATTCTTGTTTTATGGATGATGGATACCGCGATTAATGTATCGATGGAGCCTTTCCGCGCGTTCGTTGGCGATAAACTCAATCCGGAACAGCAAACGGCAGGGTTTGCGATGCAAACCTTTCTCATTGGCTGTGGCGGCGTGATCGCCTCCTTGCTGCCATATATGTTTACGAACTATTTTGGCGTTAGCAATGTGCCAGTCAATGGCGCTATTCCCGATACGGTTCGTTATTCATTTTATTTTGGTGGCACAGTATTCGCGTTGTCAGTATTGTGGACCGTGTTTAGCACCAAAGAAATTCCTCCGCATGACTTGCAACAGTTCTGGGAAGAAAAGAAACAAAATAGTGGTGTCCTGAAAGCACTCAAAGAAATCTTTGGCGGCTTTGCGAAAATGCCTAAAACCATGGTGCAACTCGCTGTGGTGCAGTTTTTCTCCTGGGTTGCACTGTTCGCTATGTGGGTCTATACCACACCATCGATTGCAGAAACGGTGTTTCAAACCACGGATTCGCAATCGGCTGCTTACCAAGATGGCGGCAACTGGGTCGGTATCATGTTTGCTGTTTATGGCGCTGTGTCAGCCTTGGCGGCATTTGTTTTGCCAGTACTTGCGATAAAAACCAGCCGTAAATTTGTGCATATGCTGTGTCTGGTTATCGGTGGTCTCAGCCTGGTCAGCATTGTTGCAATTCATTCCAAAGAAATGCTGTTATTGCCGATGGTTGGTGTCGGCATAGCGTGGGCGAGTGTTTTGACTATGCCGTATGCGATTTTGGCAGGTGCCTTGCCAGCGAATCGCATGGGTTACTACATGGGGCTGTTTAATTTCTTTGTTGTGATTCCTCAGATTATTGCCGGCGTTGTATTGGGCGCAGTATTGAAAAATTTCTTCAATAACCAATCCGTCAAAGTTCTGATGTTAGGCGGCTTGTGCATGATCATTGGCGGCGTGTTGACCATGATCGTGAAAGATGACGCTGTTGCAAAAAACTAAAGTGCTTCGTTGTTACCTTGAGATTGCTTAGTTTGGTCAATCTATTCAAATCAAAACGCCGTTCTGGCGTTTTGATTTTGGCGGCCGTTTTTTTCTTGTTTTGATTGGGCACACAGCATGAAGTTGATTGCGTTTCGATTTTCACTTGCCTTACTTCTATCTACTATTCTATTTCCTTCGACCTGGGCGAATGAAACAGTGCAGTCGAATTCTCAACAGGCAAGTGTCGCTTCCCCATTTTTATGGGAAAACGCTACGGTCTACTTTTTGCTGACAGATCGGTTTTATCAACAAAGCCCCGCTACAGCCCACGCTTACGGACGTCTACAAGATGGTGCGCCTCTGCGCAGTTTTATGGGCGGGAATCTGGCTGGTATTACTGCCAAAATTAAACAAGGCTATTTTCAAAAACTCGGTGTTAACGTCATCTGGTTGACGCCACCGGTAGAGCAGATCCATGGCGCGACCGACGAGGGGAGCGGAAAAACCTATGGTTTCCACGGCTATTGGTCGGCAGATTTTACGCAGGTTGATGCCGCGCTCGGTACTTCAAATGATATGCGAGAACTGGTTGAAACGGCGCATGCGCATGGAATCAGAATCTTGCTTGATGTCGTGCTCAATCATGTAGGTCCGGCAACCAATGTTGATCCGCTATGGCCCGCTGCCTGGGTTCGCACCGAACCCGTCTGCACTTATAAAGATATTCCCTCTACTGTCAGTTGTGCGTTAGTCAAAGGCTTGCCAGATATTCGAACTGAGAATAATGACAATGTCGATTTGCCTCCTGCTTTGGTCGCGAAGTGGAAAGCAGAAGGGCGCTATGAAACTGAGGTACAAGAGTTAGATACGTTTTTTAAACGAACAGGATATCCCCGTGCACCGCGTTATTACCTGATGAAATGGCATACAGATTGGATCAGAAAATATGGCGTTGATGGCTTCCGTGCTGACACTGTTAAGCACGTGGAACCTGACGTCTGGAAGGAATTTAAACAAGTTGCCAGCAGTGCTTATGAGGAGTGGAAGCAACAACACCCAGCACAAAAGTTAGGTAATGAACCGTTTTACATGACAGCAGAAGTCTACGGATATGGTCTTAATCAAGGTCTGAATTTTGTGATGGACGGTGGTAGCAAAATCAATTTCTTTGAGCATGGTTTTGATAGCTTGATTAATTTTGGCTTTAAATCGGATGCCAAAAAAGATCCTGACGCTTTATTTAGTTCGTATTCGAAGAAGCTCCAGGGTGAACTACAACATCATTCGATACTTAATTACATCAGTTCACATGATGACATGCAGCCATTTGATGTAAACCGTCAATCTGCTCTCGAGGCTGGAACCAAACTTCTGCTGAGCCCCGGTGCTGCACAAATCTATTACGGTGATGAAACCGCAAGAGACATTCATGTCAACGGTGCCGAAGGTGATGCGACTTTGCGCTCAATGATGAATTGGGATGAGTTGCAAAATAATGTCTCACGCAACGGTATCGATATTCAGGAAGTGTTGACGCACTGGCAAAAATTAGGAATGTTCCGCCATGACCATGTTGCCATCGGTGCAGGAAGCCATCAAAAATTGTCCGATCACCCATATACATTTCAACGTACCTATCAAGACCACGGGATCAGTGACAAAGTAGTCGTTGCACTGAACTTACCAACGAACGATGTCAACACCATATCCGTCGCAGGTATTTTTGATAATGGACAAACGCTGCGCGATTACTACTCAGGAAATACCGCTGTCGTGATTGATGGAAAAGTAAATTTTCAAAGTAAATCCGCAATAGCGTTGATCGCTCAGGAAAACAGGAATCAAAAAGATGAAAAAAATTAAACCTCCTCGCGGTGCGTCTTATGGTACGTTTTATGGTGCAGTTCATGGCGCCTCTTACCTGCTTGGCTTATCTGCAGTGTTGTTTTGCGTGCCAGGTGCTGCTCAAAATGTGCATCGCGTCGTGACGCAAATTGACAAAAAACCAGCAGCGCTCGAAGTAAAGACGAACGATGGTTTATATATTTTCACACCGTATTCTTCCAGCATCATAGAGACGACTTTTATTCCGAATGGTGAAGCAAAAACAACGCCTTCACATGCGGTAGTGTTAACGCCACAACATGTTCAACCACACCTAAAAACCTCGGCAAGCGCGATCGATTATGTGATTGATGAGCTGACAGTACATATACAAAAAGTTCCATTTCAAATCCGTTATCTCTATAAAAATAAGCTGTTAACGTCAGAGAAAAATGGCTATCAAAAAAAGGATGCCAGCGAAAGTGTAGACTTCAATTTGGATGGTAACGAAGCTTTGTATGGTGCTGGTGCACGCGCACTAGGGATGAATCGGCGTGGCTACCGTTTGCCTTTGTATAACAAGGCGCACTATGGTTATGAAGAGCATTCTGAGCAGATGAATTTTGGCATACCATTGGTGTTTTCGTCCAAAATGTACGGTATTCATTTTGACAACGCCGCGATTGGGTATCTGGATCTCGACAGCAAAAAAAATAATGAGCTTGCCTATGAAACTATCAGCGGTAGAAAAACCTATCAAATCATTGCGGGTGATAATTGGACTGATATTGTTGCTAACTATACGAGTTTAACGGGGCGTCAACCTTTACCGCCGCGTTGGGCATTCGGGAATTTTGCGAGTCGATTTGGGTATCATTCTGAAACAGAAGCACGCAGTATTTTAGAGAAATTCAAAGCCGAACAAATTCCGGTCGATGCGATTATTTTCGATTTGTATTGGTTTGGCAAAGACATCAAAGGTACCATGGGGAATCTGGCATTTGATCAGGACAATTTCCCACAACCGCAAAAAATGATCGCCGATTTTTCTGCGCAAGGCGTGAAGACGATATTGATCACCGAGCCATTTGTATTGACAACGTCCAAAAAATGGCAAGAAGCGGTTGGTCAGCATGTGTTGGCAACTGATAAAGATGGCGCGCCCTTTAAGTACGATTTTTATTTTGGAAATACCGGACTGATCGATATTTTTGATCCGCACGCCAAAGCCTGGTTCTGGAATATTTATAAAAATTTGAAAGCACAGGGCGTTGCAGGCTGGTGGGGTGATTTAGGTGAGCCTGAAGTACATCCTTCTGGTGTGCAACACAAAACTGGTTCCGCCGATCAAGTGCATAATGTGTACGGCCACGAATGGGCAAAATTAATTGCGGATGGTTATGGTAAAGAATTTCCGCAAGAACGCCCGTTTATATTGATGCGCTCTGGCTATTCGGGTTCACAACGATTTGGCATGATACCGTGGTCAGGCGATGTGAATCGAACCTGGGGTGGACTACGTTCGCAGCCAGAAATCGCATTACAAATGGGAATGCAGGGCATGGCTTACATGCATTCTGACTTAGGCGGCTTTGCTGGCGCTAATTTGGATGACGAGTTATATACGCGCTGGTTGCAGTATGGCGTTTTCCAGCCGATTTTCCGTCCCCATGCGCAAGAAGAAGTGGCGTCTGAGCCTGTTTTGCGTGAGCCAGCAACGAAAGCTTTAGCCAAGGCGGCGATCCAATTACGCTATCGCATGCTGCCTTACAATTACACGCTCGCTTTTGAAAATAACCAACGGGGCATTCCCTTAATGCGTCCCCTGTTTTATGCTGAGCCACAAAATGCGCGCTTATATGGGAATGCCGACAGTTATCTGTGGGGGAATGATTTCCTGGTGCATCCAATTTTGCAGGCAGGGCAGTCTAAGGCGGAAATATATTTCCCTGCACAAAGTAAATGGTTCGATTTTTATACCGGATATGCCTATGCCGCCGGAAGCACGCACGTTGTCGATGTTAGCGCTGATCATATTCCAGTATTTGTCAGGGCGGGGGCATTTATCCCATTAATTCCAGCACAACTCAATATCCAAAATACCAGCCAGTATTCTGGTAAAGAGTTGGAGCTGCATTATTACCATGATCAATCTGTCCAACAGGCTCATGGCCAGTTATACGATGACGACGGCACTACAGCGCACGCGTTTGAGCAGGGGGCGTCTGCATTGCTTAAATTCAATAGTCAATATCACAGTGATAGTCTCACTATTGCATTGAATGTCGTGAATGGAAAAAATTACCAGACTGCTGATCGTGCTATTGACTTGATCGTCCACAATATCAAGACACGACCACAGCGTGTCTTCGTCGAAAATAAGCCAGTCGATTTCAGTTGGGATGAGCGAACAGGGCAATTGCACGTGCAATTGCAATGGCGGAAACATTTTGATAAACAGTTTAATAATCAGTTTGTAGCGAAAATTTTGATGTAGGTACCCTTGAAATGGGTTTCAATCTGTCGGGCTGTGGTAAATTGCTGATGTTTTTCAAGCGCTGTGGCGCCGGATTAAAGTGCAATCTGCAAATCTGCTTCTGCTCAATACGAGTTTTGGGTGGGTAATGTCAGCCAGGTTACTTGTTTTTCTGGACTACTTTTGGCGCAAGTCTTAATACATTGAAACAGAGAACCATGACTGAAAATGGAACATTAGAACGCGGACAGATAGAACGTGCATTCACCGAACATAGCAGTGGCCTAGGGTTTTCTGGTGGCCCTAGGTTGTTAGCGGATATTGGCGCGACCCATGCGCGTTTCACTTTGGAAACCGCACCAGGCGTCTTTGAATCGGTTCAAGTTTTAAAATGCGACGAGTACGCCGGCATTATCGATTTGTTGCGCGCGTATCTCGATCAGCATCCAGGTCGGCGTGTCCATCATGCAGCGTTTGCGCTAGCCAATCCTATCGATGGCGATTACGTCCGGATGACGAATCGCGCGTGGGAGTTTTCGATAGAAGACGTACGCCGTGAGTTCGGTTTATATACCCTGTTGATCGTCAATGATTTCACGGCTTTGGCGATGTCTCTTCCAGGGTTGCAATCGGGTGACGTCATGCAGGTTGGTGGCGGGACGCCAGTAGCAAAGTCCGTGATCGGTGTTTTAGGGCCGGGCACTGGTCTCGGTGTTTCTGGTTTAATTCCTACTTCAGACGGTTTTGTTACCTTGGGTTCGGAAGGCGGGCACGTCAATTTTGCACCGTGCGATGAACGCGAATATGCGATTTTGCAATTCGCCTGGAAAGAGTGGCCGCACGTGTCAACTGAGCGCCTTATTTCCGGGCCAGGTCTGGAATTGATTTATCGTGCTCTGGCAGATCGTAATCAGCAAAAAGTTAAACCATTAGCCGCCCAGGAAGTAATGCATGGTGCGCTGACGAACGGTGATCCATTGTGCCTCGAAAGCATCGAATGTTTTTGCGGGATGCTCGGCAGCTTTAGTGCTAACCTGGCGGTAACGCTGGGTGCCTTTGGTGGGATTTACATTGGTGGTGGTATCGTGCCTCTCATGGGTGATCGATTCCATCAGTCGTCTTTCCGTACACGCTTTGAAGCTAAGGGGCGTTTTAGTAGCTATCTGGCACAAATTCCCACGTATGTAATCACAACGCCAAATCCGGCGTTTTATGGCGTCTCAGCGATCCTTTCTGAGCATTTAAGGGGGCGAGGCGGCGATAGTTCACTGATGGATCGTATTCAGACGATTCAGGCAGAATTGACGCCGGCAGAACGCCGGGTTGCGGCATTGGTGTTAGAGAATCCGCGGACCGTATTGAATGAAGCAATTGTAGAAATTGCCCGCTTGGCCGATGTAAGTCAACCGACGGTGATTCGCTTCTGTCGTTCCATGGGGTTCGCCGGATTAGCTGATTTTAAACTGAAGTTTGCCAGTAGTTTGACCGGGACTATTCCTGTTCGTCACAGTCAGGTGAGAAAAAGTGACAGCACCCACGATTTGAGTGCAAAAGTTATTGATAACACTGTCTCCGCTATCTTAAGTTTTCGCGATCAGTTAGAAGTCCATGCGATCGATCAGGCAATTGCCTTGTTACGGAAGGCAAACAAGGTCGAATTTTATGCGATGGGAAATTCGCGCGCAGTGGCATTAGATGGGCAGCATAAATTTTTCCGCTTCCGCATTCCAACGGCAATTTATGGCGACGCCCATTTATTTTCAATGGCCGCCGAGCTACTCAATCCTGGCGACGTCGTGATTGTTGTTAGTAACTCAGGCAAGTTGCCAGACTTGTTAAAAGCGGTTGATACCGCCTTATCTGCTGGTGCGGATGTGATTGCGATTGCACCTCACCAATCACCTTTAGCGAAAAAAGCGAGCGTTTGTCTGGCGGTCAATCATACGGAAGATAATGCGACGTTCTTATCAATGATTTCACGCATTTTGCAATTATTGCTGATTGATATTTTGACGGTTGGTCTGTCGGTTGATTCGCCACAAGATGATACGTTGAAACGTAAAGAGTTCTCGCGTTTTAGCAACTTGCTGATTTCCCACCTTGATAGTTAATCGGTAACTTTCAATTTTATATCTGGTTTTTATATCTGGTCTATGGCATTCATTCAGACACTTAAAGCATTCACAAATAAATTAACTCAGGCAATCAGTGCCGAGGTGCCTGGTGTTAACGAAGCGTCTGCGAGCCAGGTTCAACGAGTCCATAGTGATCCTGCGTTACTGTTGCAACTCGCGAACGCCATGCGTTTGGCGTCGTTGCCGTTTGAACAAACCGAAGCGCACTTGCTGCTGCCTGAAGGTTTAGTGTTTTCGGTCGTATTGGTGGAGACCGTTTCACTTGGCGACGGACGGGTTCGTACTTGTACCAAAATCTACGCGTGGCATCCGGTGTATTTTCCTCAGGGTATCGTTGAATTTCAACATGCATTGGCGGCGTCGGAAGAAGCGTCGATTGCGGAAGGGTTTGCGCAATGGATCAACATGGATTTGCAAGTGTTGCTCGATGCAACACGCGATGTCCCGCTGAATTGTACTGTCATTGAAATGAATACGGCAGCAGATGAAGCTGCGGCGACAGCCCAGTTCAGGCAAGTAATTTTGGGACCGGTCGCTCATTTGGCCAGTAATCCACCTCCAAAGAAAAAAGAAGAACATCCTTTCTGTCCATGCTGTTTGTTTACAGAAAGCATGAGTGCTTTCCATGATGTACTACAAAGTGATCAATTTTTCGGTGTACGCTTATTTGCATCGCGAGATCATCAGGGTGTTTTGGCGGCGGACTGCAGGTTGAATGGAGAAGATTTTCCTGCGGCAATCGAGCCTTTGGTCCGCTACGCTGAAAGTTGGCCGCAGCGTGGCTTAGAGTTTCGCAAACAATATATCGTCATTCGTAGTGTCAATCGTAGCCTTGAAAAGGCAAGCAAGTTACCGATGCCCATCCCTACCGAGGCTGTTGCTTAGTCTCTATTATTTCTGGAATTGTCCCGAATATGCAAACCCCAATAATGGCGACGAGCGAACTCTTTCTCATCGCCATGCTGCTTATTTTTACCGTTCCCTATCTCGTTTGGAGAATTGGTAAAACGGATTATTATGCGCCGCTGGTAGTCGTGCAAATCATTGCGGGGATTTTGCTTGGCCCTGGGGTGATGGGGGCGATTTTTCCTGATTATTATCAGTTTATATTCAAGGCAGATCCAAAAGTAATGCCCGCGCTTAATGGTATTGCGCAATGGGCGGTGATGTTATTTGTGATGATTGCAGGTATTGAACTTGACCTGAAAAAAGCGTGGACACATCGCACTGAAGGTGCATTGACTGCTGGCTTGGCGCTGGGTGTGCCCTTAATTTTCGGTAGTATCGCCGCGCTTGGTATGTTGATGTTTCCTGGTTGGATAGGAACGGCGGCAAGAACCTGGCAATTTGTGGTAGGTGTCGGTATGGCTTGCGCGGTGACTGCGTTGCCGATTCTGATTTTGTTCATGGAAAAATTGGAAATTTTGCGTCAGCCTCTGGGGCAGCGTATCTTGCGCTATGCCAGTCTTGATGACATCGCTATTTGGGGTGTGCTTGCGACGATATTGATGGACTGGACAAGGGTTGGCAGGCAATTAGGGTTTCTGATTGGTTTTGCAGTAGCTACATATCTTTACCGTAGGCTGATGGTTTGGTTAGAGGAGCGAGATCGTTGGTATGTTGCTCTGATCTGGCTCGCAGCATGTGGCTTTGCGGCCGATTGGTCGGGTTTGCATTTTATGGTTGGCGCATTTCTCGCTGGTGCAGTGATGGACAGCGATTGGTTCAACCAGGAAAAAATGGATTTGATGCGTCACCATGTTTTGTTGGCGATTATGCCGGTATTTTTCTTGAGTACCGGTTTACGTACGACCTGGGAAGTGGGAGGGTTGACCGTATTTCTGGCCGCGGCAGTGCTCTTGGTAGCATCCGTATCCGGGAAGCTGGCTGGTATTCACATTGCTGGCAAACTTCTGAAATGGGAGAAGGGTGAAGCATCAATCATTGGTTGGTTATTGCAGACCAAGGCACTCATTATGATTATCTTCGTCAATATTTTACTTGATAAACAAATTGTCACGAGTGCGACATTTACCGCGCTATTGCTGATGGCAATTGCCAGTACGATGTTGAGTGTGCCAATGGTACATCCACGACTTAAAAAATTTCGATCGGTAATTTTTAAGAGTGATTAATCAACCAGTTATTTAGCTATTCAGCTATTGAGCGATTGAGCTATTGAGCTATTGAGCTATTGAGCTATTGAACGATTGATTGAAATGCAAGTCAATCACTACTCTGAAAATCGACGATTTACGTCTTAGCTTGATTGAAGGTGGTACTCAGCGAGCAGCTATCAATTGAACCGATCATCAAGAGAAACCGATGACGCAAAAAAAATGACAGGGAAAACCCTGTCATTTTTTTTAGAACCTAATTAGCTTAATTAGCGTACCTGAATCACTTCAAGAACTGTTCGTTCCCGACCATACCGATCTTAGTCACACCCAGACGTTGTGCAGCCGCCATCACAGCAGCGACCGATTTGTACGGTACCACTGCATTTGGACGCAGATGAACTTCTGGTTGATTTGGATTGCTCGCTACTTCGGTGAGCTTGCTTTCCAATTCCGCACGGCTCGCCAATGCGGCGCCATTCCACAACACCGTACCGTCAAAATCAACGTCAATGTTCACCACCACTGGCGGCTCCG